>JBCCEO010000348.1:0-7978 GCA_039030255.1 Planctomycetota bacterium
ATTTTTCCCATTTCACTGGTTGAAACCGCACCACAGATGACTCAAAGTGAATCTGGATTGTTGCCCAACAAACCAGTTCCATTCGAGCCGCATGACAGAAATCCATCAGATGAAATCCCTTGCACCGAAGCCTTTTGTTTTCCTACCAGCTGTCTTATTGGCGTTTGCTTCTATGGGTTCTCTACTGCAGGCGGACACCATCGTTAATGGCAGTTTTGAAGATACGTCAGGTCTGGTCACGACTCTCAGTCCCCATGTTCTGGCAGGGGTACCTCACGGGTGGACTTCTTCTCAAGACTGGCAGATAACCTCCACCAGTCTCGTGACCGGTGGCGACGGTTCTTTTTTTCTTGAATGGGGCAATCCTGGAACTGGCGATGGTCACGTGTACAACAATACTTTTCCGCTTTCAATCAGCCAATCCATAACGGGGCTCACTCCGGGGACCGAATATGCGCTTTCGTTTTACTTGGGAGCAAGATCTGGAACCGGTGCATACAGCGTTGAGGTGGACTTCGGTAGCAGCACTTTCTCCGCAAGCGGATCGGCTACAGAAGCACTGACTGAGAGAATCCTTTTGCATACCCCTACCAGTGCCACTGAGACGCTAACAATCACTCAAAACTCTGGTGGCTTGGGTGCAGCCTTCGATAACTTCACCCTATCCAGCACCGCCGTTCCAGAACCCTCCTCCATCGCGCTCTTCAGCGTATGTCTCGCAGGCTTGACTTGGCGATGCCGCCGGAGAGCGCCATCGAACTCTGAATCCGCAGGTCTTTAGGAAAGCGGCCTTCCTTGGGGGCATTTCGCCCCGCCAGCGGTGCTCCGTTAGGGGCACACCAGAGCTGGAGTGCTTGTAGCGGGTGATGCATAGTTAGCAATATGCGCCAATTTGTGGATCAGCGGGACGCCTTGAGGAAGGTGAGGAGGTCGGCGAGTTGTTGGGGGGTGAGTTGATCGGAGATGCCAGAGGGCATGATGGAGGTGGGGCTAGGTTTCATCTGAAGAATGCTGGACTTGGGGAGGAGGATGGAGCGTTCGGCAGTGAGCTGAAGACGGAGCGAAGAGCCGAGGTCGGTGGCGATGCCGTTGAGGACTTGATCGTCGTCGGTCAAAACTTGTGTGGCGCGATAACTTTGCTCTATCCGAGCGTTGGGAAATAAGACGGCTTCTAACAGGGCTTCTTCGGTGCGAGTGCCGCCAATGCGGGTGAGCTCTGGACCAATGCTGCCGCCGTGATAGCCCACGCGATGACAGCTGGAACAACCGGTCTTAGAACTGCGAAACACTTGCATGCCACGGAGGGCGTCGCCGGCAGGTAAGGACTGCAATTGCTGGGTCACGCTCTGCTGAATGTTGGGATCGACTTGCTGAAGCTGCTGGGTGACTTGTTGCGCTAGCTGGCGAAGCGAGGGACTGCGTTTGCTGTATAGGTTGCGGAGAAAGTTAGAATCCAAAGTCTTGGCGGATGGGAGCTTTGAAAGTTGCTGGAGCATGCTTTTTTCGAGCGCGTCGCTGCCAATCGAAGAAATGGCGGCGCACCATGGTCCAACGTTTTGCATCGAAAGAGTATCTGCCTGGGCAAGTAGTTTTGCGCCATCTGCCTCGGTTAATTGCAGGCCGGTCAGCCAGCGGTAGTCCTGCTGCTCCAATAGCTGGTCCGTCAGGGAAGCGTTGTCCACTTTGACAGCGCTGGGCAAGCATCCGAGCAAGGATGCGACTTGCAGCGCTGCAAGCTCGCTGTCCTCTCCCGAGTAGGATTCGAGATATTGACGCACGCGTGCTTGCATGCCTCCCGATTCGACTTGCGGCAGTTTGATGCTGGCAAGGATGCCGATGAGCGGTTGGAGATCGTTTGAGAAAACCTCTGTGATGGCAGAATCGAGCGCCGCATCGAGAACAACAGGCAGTGTTCGTCCGCGCCAGGTTTTGAGCAACTCCCTGGAAAGCTCAGGAGAGGTGGATTGTTCGATAGCCAGTGCGATGGCTTGTTGGACTTGCGGCGAATCGCGCCAAGCAGAAAGCACTTGGTAGCGGATCGAGGGCGTGGAATCCCCGGCAATCAGTCTACGAATCATACTTGCTGAAGCCTCATGATTGGCGGATTCTGCGTCGGCCAATGATTCGGCCCATTGGGGATGCTTGGCGACTATATCGGCTGCAATCTGCTGGACTTCGGAGTTTTCCGAGAACAAGAACTGGTACGCACGCGGATCGGACTCGGGGTGTAAATCGAGTTGGTTGTAGGCCAGCAAAGCTGCGGCAGTTGCTTCCGAATGATGGGGCTTGAGGAGTTCCTTTCGTAACTGCGTCTGATCGCCTATCTCGATTAGAGCGTACAACAACGAGTGCCTGAGAACGGGATCAATCTCGGATTGGGTGAAACAGTCCAATAGGGCTTGGGTTGAATTGTGAGGCGATGAACTATCCTGCGGAATTCGGCCCAGCCACTCGGCAATACGGCGGCGGAGTGCTGGCGAAGGATGCTGTAGAAGCTGATGCAGGAAGTCGATCGATGCGTCGCCCAGCGGCACGCGATTCAAGGCTAGCACGTGAACTGCAAAAAGCTGCGTGCGCAATTCATCCTGCTTTTGCGATGCCGCTGACCCGTTCATTTCATGGACCACATCGAGAAAGATGTCGAGCGATTCATTCGATCCGATGAAGGCGGCGACTTGTAGTAAGCGAAGTTGTTCGCGTGTCGCGTGAAGCACCTGGGCCTTGGCGAGTCGCTGCTTGAGCAGCGGTAGCAGCGTGTTGCTCAGCTGCTTAGATTTTTTGGCTTGCAACAATGCCTCGCGGGCCACCCAAGGACGTGAATCCAAGACGAGCTCCAATAGCTCTGCGTTTTGCAAATCGTTCCATTGGACGGCTGGCAACATCTTCGGCTGAGAAGTTTTTGAACCAGACAGTCGATAGATGCCGCCGCCGGCGATTTTCTGGTCAACGCGTGAAGTGGGACAGCATAAGTCGTACCAGCCACCGGTGTCGACAACTAACAAACTGCCATCCGCATCCTGCAGTACGTCGGTCGGATGGAAGTCGACCCGATCGCTCCGCAGCAAGACGGTATCCTGCGTCGTAAATGTTGATCCTTGCCGCTGGAGTCGGTGTGCGGATACTTGGTGCAAGTTGAATTGTGCGGCAACCAAAGTCCCCTCAGAGGTTCCATCAGACTTTTCATCCTGAGCCAGCCATACTTCATCCGCGATCAGCCGTGCATTGGGGTTCAACGTGATCAATCCGCTTGGAGCAGCGGGGCCAAGGTGCGTCATGATCGGCATCAGCGGACCGGTCCTGGTCACTTCATCCGCAACGCGATGGGCTTTGCCAAAAACTGAGCCGTAAACGGCATGACCCATTCCATCGCGTTTTCCGTCCGCCGGATACTGGAGGAAGGTGCTGGTGAAGAACAATTCTCCGGTTGGAGTGAATGCAATTTCGACGGGGTTGTCCATGCCGCCGGAAATCACCGGTTCAATGGGACCGCCTTCGATTTTTCGCCGAAAAATGTGGGAAGCGAGGTCACGCATCGTGCTGCCGTCGGCCAGAATGTGCGTCTGCTCGGCAAAAGCACCTTTACACCAGTAGATCCATCCATCGAGGCCCAAGTACGGCCCATGCAGATCGTTGGCGCAATGCGTGATGGTTTGGCCATCGAACCAAATCTCACGTCGTTCGCAGTATCCATCTTCGTCCTCGTCGATCAACTTCCAGATATTGGGCGGAGCTGAGGCCAAGATGTAGTTTTCGATGCAAAGGACGCCTTGGGTCAGAGGAAGTTTGTCTGCGGCTAGGATGCGGCGGTCGAAGACTCCGTCGCCATCGCTGTCTTCCAGTCGCACAATTTGGTGCAATAGTTTTTTATTGTGTTCTACGATTGGCTTGCTGACGCCGACGGATTCCACCACGACTAATCTGCCTTGGCGATCCCAATCAACAACGACTGGCCAGTGCACCAAGTCAGGCGTGATCGCACTGGAAAGGTTGAATCCATTCGGAAACTCGAATTCGAAGCCAGCAATTTGCGTTTGATTCGACAGGTCGGGTGAGTCGGTAGTTGATTGAGCGCGCAGCTGAGCACGAAGTGCTTGTGGGAGGACGGCGAGTAGGAGAGCTGCGAGTGCAACACGAAAAGACATGGCTGTTTTCACGAGGATTGTTGGGGAGCGCAGAGTGAATCAGAGTGTCAGACTATGAGCGCAATTTAGCCTATGTTCGCGAGCTTTGGGGCGTTGGATGGCTTTGAGTTGCAACGAACCTTCCCTCGGGGAAGGTCGGACGTAACACGGCCGGGTAGGGATCTTGTGGCTCTAGATGCGCGGTCCAACGCCTAGTGGTACTCGCCAAAATCCTGCCAGCGGGCGGCGGCTAAAGCCTGCACTCCAGCGGTTGCGGCGGCCTCCCAATCCTCGGGCCGACGGGGCAGAGGCCCCTCTCCGCTTGCAGAATCAGCGTTTTTTGCCGAGCCAACCGTTAATGAGCGTTTCTGGTGGGGCGTAGGCGAGGGTTGTGGCTTCTTTGAAGCCTCTGCCGTCGCGAAGGAGCTTCATCAAGCCGTCGAAGTTTCTTTTGGCGTTCATCATGTAATTGGCCAAAGCCATGCCTGCCAGTCCAGCAGCTTCTTCGTCGAGGCGATCTTCCAAGAGGGATCTTGCAGAATCGACTTTTTGCATGGCACTTGGCATGTTGCTTTGCCACTGCTTGATGCGTTCATCGCTTCGCTTGAAGTTGGTCAGTACGGCGTTGCGAGCCACGCCTTCGGCGAACCAAAATGGGACATCCTTAAATGAACCAACATAAGCACCCGTGACGACTTGCAGTGCGATGGCTTCGGCTTGCTCTTCCTCCATCTCGTCGCCGCCATCGGCAAGAACCGCGTAGACGTCGAGTGGACTTGCCTTCCAGTGTCCCATCCATTCTTGGGGCAGTTCCCGTCGCTCGGTCATCTTGCCAAATTCGCTGTAGTCATAGCGACTCTTCAGGACGAAAACGGTGATGCCTCCTTTGACCAACGGATCGCGCGAGGAATGCCTTAGCATCTTCTTGGTTTGTTTGATCGCTGCATCTATTTGGCTGAGAACTTTCTTCACCTTGTTCGGCGAAACATTCCCTAGCACGAAAACCTCTTCGGAAAATGCCAAGGAGGGATCATCGTTGGGCAGGACGCGTTTCCAGTCAGCCGTACTTCTTTCTTTGCGGCGTTCGAACAGTTCTTCGTGCGTCGCATTTTTGGCCCAGCCTTCGTTGACGACGGTTTCGATACTGGCGTCGGGCGAATCGCCGTCGAAGGTTGCGCCTTCGCGGATCCAGGTAGCGAACATATCGATCGTTTCGTCGGACAAGGGAGGTCGCTGAACGGGCATTTGCAGCCCTTCTGCTTCGCCCTTTAGTTTCTTCAGCAAGAAACTCTTGCTCACGTTTGAACCGGCGAACAATTCGCCGTTATCACCACCGCGGAGGAGTTGGTTGAAGGTATCGAGACGAAGACCGCCGGATGCTTGCTGGCCGCCGATGTGGCAACCGTTGCAATTCTCCATCAGCACCGGTGCAATGTCCTGCGAGAAGCTGACTGTTTCGTTTCCGACAGGACTTTTTGCTGTTGGGCGTGGTCGGGCTGGCTGCATCGGTTCACCTTCGCGTTTGGCGTAGGTGGCAATGTTGGCGGTTGGATTGGGTCCGTCGAACTGCGCTCCCTGCATGATCCAGGCTTTGAGGAGTTCGATCTCTTCGGCTGGCACCTTGCGATTTCCTGGAGGCATGGAACCATCCTCCATCAGCTCAACAAGCGTGCTACCTTTGACGTCGTTGGCGTAAACGACGCGGGCCCCGCGTACTCCGCTGGACAGGCTGGCAAAAGTGGCCATCGAAAACATACCGCGTGAACCGGTAACATGGCAGTTCCCGCAGTGCTTGATCATCATCGGAGCAATGACATCTTTGAAGCTGACGAGATCCGCACCTGGTTGCGGGTCGGGCATACTAAGCTTGCCGGAAATGACATCTTTCCAGCTTGGGAGCGCTTCAAGCTCTGCACCTTCAAGTTCCAGCAGTCCGTGAGCTCGCAGCAGTCTATCGAAAATCGGCTTCACTGCCTTATACACGTCTCGATCGTTGCTCTTAAGGAGCTCCAGCAATTCTTTCTGTACTTCGGTGACACCCTTCGCGCAATCAACGTACTTGCCCTCCGTGTAAAGCTTTCCAGCTTCGACGGTCTTTGCGTTTAGCGCGAGGATTTGAGCGCGTTGTTCCGGAGTAATCGCGGCCGTCGCCAAATTGGCTCCAAATAAGATCAGACCCAAAGCTAGCAGCAATGCGCGTGATTTCATGGCAATTCCAAGCAAAAAAGAAACGAGGGGACCCGAAATGTATAGCGAAACCAGGCAATTGGTGTACTCAACAGGAAGACCAGGTTATTTCCAGGTCCATTGCTGAAGCATTAGACATTCTGAATGTCAAAGCTCTCTGATTCAATCCAGAAAGTAAGTTCTTCACTCTCAGGATTCGCAACTGGGGTTGGGTCAGGGTCAGTCAGACGAGCAATGACGACTCCTAGCAGTACAGCCAGAATGAACATAATCACTAAGCCAACAATATATATCGGCTTGATCACTATGCCCTGAATGGGCTGATTCCCGTTGAGACTATTGCTGGCGCGAGACTGGCTGCGTCTTGCAATTTCAGACTCAAGATCGACCGTACTGCCAGCACTCGAGTCGCCCGATTTCTCAACGCGAACTAAGACGCCGCTATCGGATGGAGACAAGTTGGTAACCGAATCGGATCCCATCGTCTCATCGGCTCGATTGCTAACCGTATCGACTGTTGCCGTTCCGGAACCAGGCACACGAGCGTCGCTCTCATCACCAAGGTTGACAGAACTACTACTTCCACCACTAGCAGCAACCAGTTTTGCGGCACGGTATTTGGACAACCAAGCATCCAGGACTTCTGCAGTCTGCGTACCGGAGCCATAACGGAATTTAGGATCTTTTTGTAGAAGCTTCCAACAAATACCTTCCAGCTCGCCAGGGCACTCTGGACGAATCTTACGAATCTCAGGCGGCATTTCCTTTTGGTGCTTGGCGATGCGCTGAGCAATCGTTCCGTCGGGGAACGGCGGATGTCCGGTCAGCAGAAAGTACATCGTACAGCCAAGTCCATATAGGTCGGCTCGATGATCGACTTTGTGGCTATTAAGTGCTTGCTCTGGAGCGAGGTAATCCGCTGTCCCGAGGACCTTATCATTGAAATCCATCGTGAGCGAGGCATCTTCATCCTCGGCAAAGAGTGCCAGCCCCAAGTCCAGCAATTTGACTTTGCCCTTTGAATTGATCAAGACGTTTGCTGGTTTTACATCGCGGTGGATCAGGCCGACATCGTGAGCGTGTTGCAAGCCGCGCGCAGATTGGGCCGTGTAGTTCGCGACCCTTTCAAAATCCAGCGGCCCTTCCTCTTTGACGATCGTTTGCAGATCGTCTCCATCGACATATTCCATGACGATGTAATGTGTATTGCCCTCGTTATCAATATCGTGCGCCCGAACAATATTGGGATGGTTGAGCGATGCTATTGCTTTGGCTTCTTGCTGAAAGCGGGCCAAATACGAGGTCTTGCCTAATTTGCTTTGTGGCAGAACTTTAATGGCACGCAGATCGTGCATTTTCGTGTGCTCGGCCAAGTAAACGCTACTCATGCCACCGCTGCCGATGTGTCCCAGCAGTTTGTGCTTGCCGAGAAAGAAGCCTTTGTACTTGCCGAGTATCAGCTTGTCAGAATGCCAACGTGTGATGATTTCTTTTTCAATCAACGCATCAGCTAAATCGCTGGCCGGCTCAGGCAACTTGCCGTCATGGTTGGCACGGATTTCCTCCAGGGCTTTCTCCAGCTTTTCTGGGGAGGATAGCTTGCTCTTCTCTACCAGGAGAGCAAATTTTTCCGCACTCGTTACCTTCGCCATAATGGCCCTTGTAATTTG
>JBCCEO010000349.1:0-7966 GCA_039030255.1 Planctomycetota bacterium
CCATTGCACCCATTTTGCCGCCCTCTCCAGGCAAACTGCCCTTGAGCGACTATAAGTCACAGTCGAATGAGGAGCTGGCGGAGCGCATAACGGCCGGACGAAAAAAGCTGGGCGATCGACTTCTGATTCTTGGCCATCATTACCAGCAAGACGAGGTGATTGAGCACGCCGACCTTCGCGGTGACAGTTATCAGTTGAGTCAGATGGCTGCGTCGAGTCGCGACTGCCGAACGATCATTTTCTGCGGTGTCCACTTCATGGCCGAGACGGCTGACATTCTGGCCAACCGCCCTGAAAAGGTTGAAGAACGTGATGGAGTGCGAGTCGACGTGATTTTGCCCGATATGTCGGCTGGCTGCTCGATGGCCGATATGGCTGCAATTCGGCAAGTCGAGGAGGCTTGGGAGCAATTGGGCGAAGTCGTCGATACGGATCAGATGATCCCAGTCACTTACATCAATTCGGCCGCGAGCTTAAAGGCATTCTGCGGCAAGCACGGCGGGATTGTCTGCACGAGTAGCAATGCGGCCGCGGTGATGGAATGGGCCTACGAACGTGGCAATCGCGTTTTCTTTTTCCCCGATCAGCACCTGGGACGCAACACGGCTCTGACCATGGGCATTACGAATGACCAGATGCCCGTTTGGAATCCTTACGAAGAGGATTTGGGCGGCAATACGGACGAGGCAATCGAGTCGAGCAAAGTCGTGTTATGGCAAGGACACTGTAGCGTGCACCAGATGTTTCGTCCTGAGCACGTGAAGATGTTCCGCGACAAGCATCCTGGTATCAAGATTATGGTACACCCCGAGTGTCCGCAAGAAGTCAACGACATTGCCGACATTTCGGGCTCGACAGGCAAGATTCTGAACACCGTGGAAGGAGCTCCCGCAGGGACCAAGTGGGCAATCGGCACTGAATTGCACTTGGTGAATCGGTTGAAGAAGGATCATCCGGAACAGGAGATTCATTTCCTTTCGCCTGTCGTTTGCATGTGCGCGACAATGTATCGCATTGACCTGGCCCATTTAGCTTGGTCGATCGAGAATCTGGTCGAAGGCGAAGTGGTCAATCAAATCGAAGTCGACGAAGACACCTCGCACTATTCTCTCGTCGCCCTAGAGCGCATGCTGCAGGTCAGCTGATTTGACCTGCTTAGCGTGACGCAATTTGCTCAAAAGAGCTCCACGGTCCAAGGGCTCGGGCCGCCGAAAACGAGATCGGCAAGTTGCAACATCGCGTGTTCTGAGCATTCAATGCGCCCCATCGCGACTAGTTGGCTTGCGGTGTGCATCGACGTGTACAACGGTACCAGTGACGATATATCCAGCTTGATTGCTCCGCTGCCGCCGCGCTGAACGCGCCCGACTCCATCAGCTACCTGCAATATCCATTTTCCAGAATTTCCAGGCAGCAACTCGTCGGTCACCTCGAAGTGCAATTCCGCTTGAAGCGCCATTGGATAACCCCGCTCGGTCAAGGCAGACTCAAAGTGAATAATGCGGTTGAGCGTGAGTAGCTCGTTGGAAACCTCAAGATGTTCTTCTTGGGCAGCCATGAGAAGATTGTCCTGAGGCCCTCCGTTCCAGCGAAAGCGATCGCACATGCTGCGATGATCTAGGAGCAAATGCATCATGCGCTGCAACGCTCGTGGTGTATTGGCAGCCCAATCGGCCGCAACTAAGGGCTGAGGATGACCAGCATCGCGATTGCCCTGAATCATTGTTGCAAACCCTTCGTAGTTTCCGGGCTCGCCGAACAAGTATGTGGTGGTGGAACGATTGATGGGTTCAAAAATGCGTGCCCAAAGTCCTGGTGTTCTATCAATGTTTCCATTCGTGGCTCTTCCACGCACTTCCGCGATAGGAGCGAGCACGCCAGGATCCGGATCAGTAATGCGAGTGAGCGGCAGTTCGCGGGCGACGGGATCGGCGCGAAAAGAATGCATCATCAACGAGTATTGAATCTGGTGACCTGAGAGTTCAAAACCGACACTTCGATACAATCGTCGTGTCGAAGCATAGAGAGCACCAAGACTTACTTTCTCTTCATGAAGCTCGCGAAGCGTTTCTTGCAGCAGTGCTTTGCAAACGCCAGTGCCGCGATGGGCAGGATCAATTCCTACACCGGAAATACCTGCGGAAGCAACTCGATTTCCACCGTACCATTGTCCCATTCGATAAAAGGCCAAGCCACCGACACAGGTGTCGTTTGCATGCACGCACCGAATGTTCTCTGGCCCAACGCGCTCGATATACGTGAGCCAAATATCGGTGCCTGGATAATTTAGCGATTCACCGACGATGGAAATAAATTGGTCGCGATTGTTGTCTCCGAGAGGATGGTACGACCAGCTACTCATTGTTGGCTTTCAATTCTGCTTGGTGTTAAAAGAAGGAAGCATAGAGAGGCATTGGCTTGCGTACCAGTATGCTCTCGACACGCAGGGCGGCCCGAGGGTTCGCGTAGAATCTTCGGCTGAAGTTCATTCGCTGCAGGCCTGCATGCACGTGAGGGCCTGCCTAGTTTCGGCGACATCGTGCACGCGAATGACTTGGATTCCTGCTTGGGCAAGCACCACGCTGATCGCCAAACTTCCAGCCATACGATTAGATGACTTGTCGCCGATCAGTTTTCCAATAAAACCCTTGCGCGAGTGTCCAACTAGAATCGGGCGTCCTAGTTGGTGAAAGGTAGCCGCGTTGCGAAGTAATGCAATATTATGGTCGTGGGTCTTGCCGAACCCGATGCCTGGATCCAAGCAGATTCGCGCGGGAGCGATTCCCACAGCCAACAAGGCGACATCGCGCCTGCGTAAGTAGTCTAAGATATCGGCGACCGCATTGTCGTAAGTTGGTGCATCTTGCATCGTTTGCGGCGTGCCCTGCATGTGCATGGCGCAGACGCCAACACCGGTCTTGGCTGCTAGTTCGGGCATGGCTTCGTCGCCTTCCAAGCCGGTGACATCGTTGAGAATTTCTGCTCCCAATTCGATGGCGACCTTTGCAACTTGGCTCTTCGATGTGTCGATCGAAACCGGTATGGAACAACGTCCTTGTAGGGCGGAAAGCACGGGTTCAATTCGCGCCACTTCGTCGTCTGCAGATACTGGCTCGCTGTATGGCCGCGTACTTTCGCCGCCAACGTCCAGAATATCGGCGCCAGCGTCCTCCATACGTAGAGCTTGGTCTACTGCCTGTGAGGGCGTGTAGAATTTGCCCCCATCAGAAAAACTATCGGGAGTCACGTTGAGGATTCCCATGACAGCTGCTCCGCCTGAAAAGTCCAGTGTTCGTGAGCGGAGTTGCCAAGTACTTGAGGCTTGCATGAAACAGAGACTCTTCGACGTGCGGATATGGACGGTAGGGATAGAATGAACGGGCTAAGCAATCCAATGAGCATGAGCGGAGGACGCTTTGTGACAACATCAGCGCCGAGCGCAATTACCAGCGTTAGGACGACTGGCTGATCTTGCTTTCTTCTTGCAGCAAATAGCCAGATAGATCCTTCCGAATGCGATCTTGAATCCGTCGTACTGTACGCTCGCTGCAGCCGATCTCCTCGGCGATTTCGTTTTGGGTTCGGCCTTCCAACCACATCTCCAGCACATGTTTTCGCTCATCATCCTTGTCGGAAAACGCGACTTGAAGCATATCCTTGAGCTCTACTTGCTCGATGGCGTGGTCCCATTCGGCGGGTTGCAGATTTGCTTCTTCTGGCATCGCCTGTTCTTTGGAAACCGAGCGTCGATTTCGCGAGTGAAATCGGGCCTGCATTCGAACTTTGTTCAGCGTGATTGTCAGCAGCAGTTTCCAGACGTCATCCTTGCTTTCAAATTCGAAGTCTCCCGCGCTGGCTCGTCGGAAAAAGGTACGACAAGCCGACTGGACGACGTCTTCCGGGTCGACACGGCGGCGCAGCCAGCTTGCGATTTGTCGCTCGGCCACTCGCTGCAGCGATTCTCCGTATCGCGACCAGAATTCCAGCACGGCGGACTCTTTTCCTTCGGCCAACTCGTCTAGCCAAACGACGGTCACTTCTTGATTGCTTGCATCGGAATCCGAGGCCATGCTTTCTGCCTTCAATTCGAAAAATCAAACCTAGATACTTGCAAATATGGCACAGATCCAATCCAACACAAGTCCCAAGTCTGCACGTTGGCTCCGCACCTGCTGCGAAAATTACGGCCTGTTTGGCTGCAACTCAACTGGGCTTTCGCCTTCAAGGCAATCCTGGCGGTTGGTGCATTCTGCGGCCTTGATCATTTCCGCTTAAATCGAGCAAAAAATGGCCGCTTCGCAACTGGCATTGGTAAAGTTTTCGGCGCTGTGGGAGTTGGTAGTTTGCGTTGGTGATGACAAAGGCGAAATTCAGGATTGCGCGGCAAGCCATGCCTTCATCCCGCGCAGTGCATGGGATTCTAAAAGACAGTTGCTTACAGGTGCTGACCTCCGCTGGCCGATACGACTGTAGCTGGATATTGATTTGCTTCTGTGCTTCGATTCACTTCGCTTCTGGACATTCGGATGTCACCAACGCCTGCTTTTCCCGAAAACCCAAAACATGAGGACGCCGCGGTTGGATCCAATGCCACGGATGCTAGCACTGAATCTCAAGTCGTGAGTATTGAAGAGTACCAAACGATGCGTGCCCAGCTCGATCACTCGCAACGAATGGCCACGTTGGGCGAGTTGACGAGTACCACGACACATGAGTTCAATAATTTGCTGATGACAATCTTGAACTACGCAAGTCTTGGATCTAAGAATAAGGACGAGGCGACTCGGGACAAAGCTTTTTCCAGAATTCTTGACGCAGCAAATCGTGGCGCCAAAGTAACGAGCAGCGTACTCTCGATGGCACGCAATCGGACGGCTGATAAGCAAGCAACTTCGCTGCAAGCCATCATCGAAGACACAGTCGTCTTGCTTGAACGAGAGTATCGAAAGTATCGCGTACACTTGCAGCTAGAGCTCGACGAAGTACCAAACGTATTGGGATCATCCAATGAGCTTCAACGCGTCATCGTGAACTTGCTAGTCAATGCTCGGCAGGCCAGCGAAGAGGGTGGTCAGGTCCGCGTGCTACTCCAGTGCGAAGATCCAGGAACGGAAGTAAAGCTGACGATTCGCGACAACGGTTCGGGTATTCCAAGCGACGTGCTTCCACGCATTTTCGATCCCTTCTTTTCAACAAAGGATGGTCCCGACGAGAGCGGCAAAGGTGGTTCCGGTGTAGGGCTCTCCGCATGCAAGCAGGTGATCGATGACCACGACGGACGCATTCGGGTTGAAAGCAGCGTCGGTGTAGGCACGGCGTTTATCATTCGTCTACCCATCGCCACCGTCGAAGGCGTCAGCCAAATCACCGCTCAAGCAAGCTAGTACATCTTGCAATTCCGCTCTGCTCTTTCTGGCCTTTGTTTAACGGCGAGCCGTAGGCGGTTCTTTCTTTTTCTGCTTTGAAGTTCAGTCTCTAGAGAGCGTCCAGCTTACTGCGCTTTGTTTCCTGCGTTTTTCAAGGCCGAACAGCGCGAGTGTGTTCTGGGCAGCTACTAGCATGCCCACATCGGCTTCCAATCACTCGCAATCGTAGTGCGTATCTCCCAGTCCTGCGAGGCAATTTTTATGTGAGCATTACAAATCTAAGCCGGACGTTCTCTTAAGGCCAGCGGCTCATAATTGCGAGATCCCGATCAAACGGGAACCACTTCCTAAAACAAAATTTTGATTTGCTATCAGCTCTCGTCGCGTTGGAATCCAAGATTCCGATCTTCGGTGTATGATTGAAGCCAAATTTCCTAGCAACTCCAAGGCAGAGGTTTTCCAAGATGCGGCCCGACGAAGCATTCCACAACGAAGACGAAATCAACGAAGAGAAAGCCGCACCTGCGCAGATGGAGCCAGAGAGTAGTCGTCGTCGATTCTTGAGTTGTCTCGGAGCACTTGGAATTGGTTCGGTAATTTTCCAGCGCTCATTGGCCGCGCAAGTTGCGAAGGAGCAGTCGGTTACGAGTGAAATGGTGCAGTCGGCAGAGTGGATCGCCGGGATTGAACTGGAGGAGGAGGAGCGAGATGAGGTTGCGCGTGCCTTGCGACGTAATTTGCTTTCCGCCGAGCGGCTGCGCGAAACGCTGGTTGATGCGGATACGGTTCCAGCCTTTGTGTTTCGGCCAGACTTCTTTTATCAGCAAGCTTCAGGCGAAAACCGGCATTCGGACGCAAAACCACAAGTAGCGTTTTCTGTGGACCCGAAAGCGAAAAAAGGTAGCGACGAGGATCTAGACTTCGCAAGCCTACGCAGCCAAGCATCCTTGCTCGCTCGCGGTCAGGTTTCCTCCAAGGAGCTAACCGAACTCTATCTTGGGCGATTGAAGAAATATGATCCGCTGCTCAAATGCGTCATTACAATGCTCGAAGAGTATGCCATGGAACAAGCAAAAGCATCGGACGCACGGCGAGCGAAAAACGAACTCCGAGGAAATCTGGACGGTATCCCGTGGGTGACAAAAGACCTCGTCGCGCTGCCGCCCTGGAAGACGACCTGGGGAGCGGAACCTTTCAAAGATCAAGTGCGCACGGAAACGGCTACCGTTGCAGAAAAATTAGAAGCAGCCGGAGCAGTCCTGATGGCCAAAGTTACTCTAGGGGCAATGGCTTGGGGCGATCAATGGTTTGGCGGCACAACGCGCAATCCTTGGAATCCCGAGCAGGGCAGCAGTGGTTCTTCCGCTGGAAGTGCTTCTGCGATCGCAGCCGGGTTGGCAACATTCGCACTCGGCAGCGAAACTCTGGGCAGCATCGTTTCTCCCACGACGCGCTGCCGAACAAGCGGCCTACGCCCAACCTTTGGAAGAGTTAGTCGGGCGGGATGCATGCCCTTGGCTTGGTCGATGGACAAAATTGGACCTATCGCGCGTTATGTCGAAGACCTGGCGCTCGTCTTCCCTGAGTTGTTGGGGCAAGATGGCAAGGATCCAACTCTGGTTGATCGCGGCTTTCGGTGGCCGATGAAAACTGAGTTAAGCAGGATGCGTGTAGGTGTTCCAGGAGGTCTGCGCGGAGCAGAAAAGCAGGCACTTGAATTCTTAGAGGCCGAAGGAGCCGAAATCGTCGATTTGGATCTAGGTAGCGAACTGCCGACTAGTGCGATGAGTTTTATACTGGGCGTGGAAGCATCCACCGTGTTCGACGATGCGTTTCGAGATGATCCGAAGGCCGACTATGGTAAGTGGCCAAGCACTTTTCGTGAAACGCAATTCATTCCTGCTATTCAATACGTGCGTGCCAATCGTCTGCGCAGCCAATTGATTGTTGAAACGGAGAAAAAGTTCACCGAGGTCGACGTGATACTTGGAGGCAACGATCTTCTACTCACTAACCTGACGGGCCATCCTTCGATCGTCGTTGCGTGCGGAAGCGACAAGTCCGGCGAGATTGAGCTTCCAGGCGTGGTCAAATTAACGGCAGCGGCTTATCGTGAGCAGCATCTTCTGCACGTCGGACACGCCCTGCAACAGGCTCTTCCTCCCCTGCCCTCTCGCCCACCCTTGGATGCATGGGTTGAGAGAATATCAGATGATTCTCCGGGAGAAAAGCCATAGGTGCCGCTAGGCATTTTGAGTCGAAAGCTCGGTGACAAACCTGCCAGACTGTCATTCCTTTCAGCCGAGTTTGGACATCATAATGCTACGGCTAGTATCACATTTGCGGTGAATTTGGCGGAGACTTTTTCGAACCGGAAGATGCCGATTCTTGCGAATCGGGACTTGAGGTTCAACGGGTCGAGCATGGAACCGTTGGTGAAGTGCCCGTAGGATCGGGACTTGGGTGAACTGTCAGTTGCGCAAGCAATTTGGTTTTAAGATCTTCTTGATTGTATTGAAGGTTTCACCAAACCCCCCGATCAGTTTTTTGGTTGATCAGTGCGGTCTATCTCGATCGGGTTGGTCGTGGTTGTAGCGTCC
>JBCCEO010000350.1:0-7949 GCA_039030255.1 Planctomycetota bacterium
ACAGAACACCTCGATTTCGTCGTATTGGCCGTCAAAAGTAATGAGTAAGTTGGTGATTAACTCAAGCGTAGAAAGTGACAAGTATTGCCCTTTAGAGCCTAGACGGACAACATTTTTATTAAATTCTGTTTCCGTAGTGAGATAGAATTGCGCTCGCAGCAACTCTATTTCCTGTGTGTCTAAATGCGTCTTTGCCAAGCCCGCTAGTCGTACGACCTCAGCGGGGTCTTGTTCAACCGGAATTTGCTGACCTTCTAGGCTCTGGTACCAGGGCATTTTTGAGGAGAGTGGCCAATTGCCGCAGCTTTGTGTCAATTCCGCCAAGTTTTGGGGAATTAAACCAGCACATCGCAGCATACTCAGTAAGCCTGATTCAAGAGTCTGTACACCTGACTGCGTCGAATAAAGCTTCTTGGAATCGGCAACTGGTAGGACAGTACAGCCTGGCTCGTAGGTATTGCTACTAAAGAGGTCATCGACACGACTGAGAAAACCCGCCTCAGACAGATCGCTATGCACTTCCCACGCGGAGACCGCAACGACAAGCGGGCCAAGATTCGGTCCGTAACCCGCTTCGTCAGCACCAACAATTAGCTTGCGTTTGCCAATCGAATTCTTCACTGAAATCCTGGACTTTCCATGGCTTTTGGGGGGGGTGCTGCCAATAATGAGTAACTGAGTAAAACTTAGCCCTAGCTGGCTCTGGCCAATGTCTTGCTTGCAATCCCGCTTGGAATTCCCAAGAGATTATCCATGAAGAACTCCTTTCGTCGAACATCGATGCTCGTGGCGATTCTTGTAGCCCAAAGTACATTCGCGTGCACTTTGACCCCTGCAATAGCGCAAATCATCGTGGAAACTCCAAACGGTCAGATTGTAGTGCCTCAGGGAGTTGAATTGGAAGCGAGCGCGCTTCAGGGAGGGGACCCTTTCGGTGGATCTGGAGGGATCCCTGCTGGTATCCCTGGTTCCGAAGGCGAAAAACCGCCTGAGCCTAAATCAGATCCTTCAAAAGGAAAGCCTGGTAGTGGCGACAAGAAAAAACCAGGCAAGGATGGAGACGAAGAAAAAGGACCGCTGGCAAATATCTCGCGGACTTCGGAGCCCCCGAGCAAACCTGACCCAGCAGAGCTAAATGTTGCGCCCGACGAGGATGGACTTCTTTATTTTCAATTCAAGAATCAGCCATGGCTGGATGTGCTTCGATGGTATTCTGGCGTTTGCGGACTGTATTTCGATTGGCAAGAGATTCCGGGCGATTACATCAACTTGGCCACACAACGACCGCATACGGTGGAAGAAACAGGAGACATGATTAACCGCGCTCTTTTGATCCGCGGGTTCACAATTCTCATTGACGAAGAATCTCTAATGGTCGCCAAGATCGAAGGCCTCAATCCTTCGCTTGTTCCTCGTGTTTCGCCAGACGACCTCGCTAACTTGCCACCCCATAAATTCGTGCGAACCTCTTTTCCGCTTCTATGGCTTTTGGCGGAAGAAGTCCACGAAGAATTCAATTCGATGATCAGCAAGAACGGCAAACTTACACCACTGCAATCTACGAATCGACTTGAGGGAATGGATGCCGTTGCAAACCTGCGTGACATCTATGAGATTCTGCAGCAGGAACAGTCCGCCCTAGCCATGCAAAATCTTGCCAAGGAGTTTCCTCTACAGTACGCCCGCGCGTCTATGGTGAAACAACAACTTGAGCAATTCTTGGGCATCCAAAGTAGCTCTGGTTCCAGTCGCGGGGGCGGCTACTCCTCTTCTAGTAGCCAACGCATGATGCAGCAGATGCAGCAACAAATGCAACAACAAATGCAGCAAATGCAGCAGGCTGCTCGCGGCAAACCGGGCGGATCAGGCGGATCCTCACGGCGGCCACGGTCTGATCGAGTGAACTTAGTCGCCAATGATCGCAGCAATAGTATCATCGTGCACGCGCCACCAAATAAGCTGGCTCTAATCGCTGCTTTTATTGCGCGTGTCGACGTTCAAAATTCCAGCGCCGCAGACTTCACGCGCTTGCAATCCCGCATGCGTGTTTTCCGACTCGCTTCCTTAAGCCCACAAGAATTGGTCGATTCTCTCAACGCTTTGGACGTGCTTGAACCTACAAGCCGACTGCAAGTCGACGATGACAACAATGCGATAATTGCCTACGCGTCTGTTGCAGATCAGTACCTGATCCAAGACGTGATTGAACGACTTGATGGATCGGCACGACACTTTGAAGTCATCGATCTTCGGCGACTCGAAGCGGAATCGGTGGCTGGCAGCATCAAATTCTTGATGGGCGCGGAGGACAAAGGCAACAACAATCGGCGGTGGTACGACCCTTGGGACTGGGATTCACGGTCCAAGAATAAAGGCGATGACAAAATGCGAGTCGGCGCCAACGTACAGGACAACCAGCTTCTGCTTTGGGTCAATGACAGTGAGTTGGAAGAAATTGAGAAGCTGCTCGTTAAACTAGGAGAAATCCCGAGTGAGGAGAGTCGCGCTAGTAGAGTTCGAGTAATCGATGCCTCCCGACAACCAGAAACGTTCGAATACCTGAAACGTCTTAAGGAGCAATGGGACCGCGTTTCGCCAAACCCGCTTGTAATTCCAGATGCATCGGAATTCCGGCCCAAACAAGATCCGCTTATAGAAGATGGTAAAGACACAGGTACTCAACCCGATGAAAAGCAGAATGAAAGTTCATCGCCAACAGACGACGATGCGAACGAGAAGGACAACAGGCCGAAAGACAAAGCAGATGACAATGCTGCACCGAAACCTCCTACGGTTGAAGGCAATATTACACAAAATGCAGAATCACGGTTTAATCCGTATTCTGTTTTCTTGACAAGTTCGCCTACTCCGATTCAGACGAGGAAGACAAAGAACCTGACTCCGAACCAAGACGAAGAAGGCAGATCTACAAACCCCAGCAATAAAGACTCTGCAGACGGTCGCACGCCCATGGAGTTGGCTCAAGATCCCCCGCCCGTGAGAATCATCTTGGACGATTCGGGACGTTTGATCATTCAGTCGGATGACACGCAAGCTCTCGACCGACTTGAACAAATCATGCAGAAGAACAAGCCGCCAAAGCGACCTTATGATGTTTTCGAAATCAAGCACGCGCGAGCGAGTTGGGTTTCTCTGAATCTCGAAGAATACTTCGAGAAAAACCAAGACGACCGTCCGAGTATCTTCGCCTTTTTTGGGGACGATTTCTCATCAAGCAATGAAAAAGAATCACAGCTTGGCGACAAGCCCCCGTTGAGATTCATCTGGGACAACGACACCAATACTATCGTTGTTCAAGGAGCAGACGATCTTGACCGCAAGACGATCAAAGAACTGATAGAACTCTGGGATGTACCTGAGAAGATTGACAAGAGCTCCATACGTTTTACGAAACTCATACGAGTCAAATATTCCAAAGCCTCCAACATTGTGAACACCATCAAGGAAGCGTATCGAGACCTACTGAGCGCCAACGATAAGACTTTTCAGGAGGGCGCAGGCGACGAAGGGGAAAGTAAGCGCAGCGGCGGTGGTGGAGCATCAGGAGATGGCGGCTTCAGCTTTAGCGGATTAAAGGGCAAGTTGTCGCTCGGGCCAGATGCACTGACGAATTCAATTTTGATCTCGGTCGAGGGTGAAGAACTCCTCAAAATAATCGAGGATATCATTTCGGAACTCGACGAAGCGGCGAAAGATCGCGGGACCGTTGAAGTCTACAAAGTGACGGGTGGAATTAGCGGTAGGTCACTGGAGAAAGCCCTTCGCGCGGCAATAATGGGGTCGTCGGGGCAACAATCCAAACAAGGCAATCCTCAACAACAGCAGCAGCAGCCTGAAACGCAAATCAAGCAGAACGTCGAGCAAGCCATTATGGAAGCCGATCCATTTTCGGGCGGAGGGCGGCCCCGAGGTCGAAATAGATAAAGCGGTTCGATCGAGCCCGAGCCACTTAAAGAGGGCGCATGGATGCCAGAGCTCTTACGGACGCTGCATGGAATATCCGCTATCGAGGCGACTAGCCCATTGGCGGATAGCACTGCGAACGGTTCCGCCAGTATTTCTCAAGTTCTCTTTCGTGTTCTCGACAATCGCGCTCGGGTCTGCTTCTTCGTTGAGCGGTACTTTCTCACTCATCTTTTTCCAATAGCGATTTGCACCGTCGGAAATCTTGCGCGCCACTTTTTCACTCGCATTGGCCGTCGCCACAAATGGCCTGAGGTCTGTTTCCTCCAATGGCGATTCGGAAGGGGGGCCTTCAAAGACAGATCCTCCCGAGGCCAAATCTTCGCTGAATGCACCTTCATTGGCCGGCCTAGTTACGAAAAATGCAGTCAAAGCAATGCAAGCTGAAAGGGCTACAGCCGCTGCGACCATCCCTCGATAACTCTTCCGCAACTGTGGCTGCGAGTCCCTAGATAGCAAGCCCACTGGATAATCCAGTTCATCCGTTTGCTCGACCGAGAAACTTTCGCTTGCTGCATTTTCAGTAGGAAACAAAAGCTTACCCCAATGGGCACTGTCACTTCGCAATTGCTCCAAAAGTGCCGCTCGAGACCGACTGAACTCAGCAAGCTCAGCGTCGGATTGAATTAATTGCTGAACCCAAGACGGTAACTCGCGATCTAAATCGTCAGCACGGTCGATGACTCGCTTGGCCCAAAAACACTTCAATCGATGGATCATGTTTAATCTCTGCCCTTTAGTTGATCCTGCAAGGCGCCTCGTGCTCGGTGCAGCAGTACGCGGACTCCAACACTGGTCTTGGTCAACACTTTTGCAATCTCCTGAATTGAGAGCTCTTCGCCATAGCGTAGCCACATAACCGAGTATTGATCTGGGGTCAGCACACTTCTGGCAACCGACCATACGTTTTGAGAACTTTCGATGGTCTCAACTTGTTGTTCAGCACTCGGCTGTTCGCGCGCCGGATCTTCAGCGGCCAGGCGATTTGCCAATTGCATTTGTCTTGTTTTACTTCGCTGGATGTCCTTGGCCGTGCGAATTGCAATCGTATAGATCCACGTTGAGAACTGGAATTTCTCGTCAAACTTTTCAATGTTTCGCCAGGCCTTCAGGAAAGCCTCTTGAATCACCTCTTCGGCATCAATGCCCTGAGAATGCAGGCGGCTCGTCATAAAACTGCGCAGCCGCGGATACATACGACGATATATTTCGGCGAAAGCCAATTCGTCGCCCTTTTTCGTTCGCTTGGCCAGGTCCTGAACAGACTCTGACTCAGTCGAAGCTTGTACTGCAGTTTCCGTAATCTCTTCATTCCTAGGACTAGAAGAATTTATTACGGTCCTCGCCAGAGAGTGATTCACTTCGCAGTATCTTCCTCATACACCGAGAATTCGAGCTGAGCTTCTTTGCGGAGAAACTCCAGCACGAAGTCCTCACTAATCGTTGCGGTAGCGGAAAAGGTTTTTCCTTCGGAACCGAAATCCACACTTTCCATGATAGTCATTAAAGTCTTGAATTCTTCGTCATCTCGCTTTTGATCTTCGATGAGCTCCAAGTAGGCTAGGGCGCCCCTAGCGAGCTGGTCAAGTTGCGTCGCTTTGGAGTCCGAGATAGCCGTGATATTCAAGGATAACTCAAAGTTTTGTTGACTCTCGATAACAACCAAATCTATGGCCGAAACGAACTGAACAATATTTCGCATCGGATTTCCCGCCTCGATGCTTTCGCGCAACTCCGTCGGTAAATCATGGATGTGAAGATGCAAAATGGCACTCGGATCCATTTGCCCGTCTATGGTTGTCTTCGGGTTATCATTTGAGATCGCGTCTAATGTTTTCATCAGCTTGGGCTGATCAAGGGTTGCAAATATGCTTTTATTTCCATCCTTGGCCGTATGGATAGACACATAGGCTCGATTACGCTCGAGATCCGAAGAGTGAATCGTGTAGCCGTTCAACTCTTCTGACTCGTAGCCGGGTGCTGTGAGCATAAGACCTTCCAAATTACCCGTGGTCTTTCCAACGTTCAGTTGAATCTGGATTCCGGTGGGGTCTTCCAAGGAATCGCTCCTCACCGTAACACTCTGGACTTCTTCAAACGGATTGAATCCAAGAGTTTTCGCGATCTTGGCCTGAGGGTCCTCAGCACTTCCCAATTCCTCTTGAGTCATGCGGCAGGTCTCGTGAATGAGGCTTTGGCCGAGCCGTGTTTCACGAAGCGCGTTTAGGTTGACGTGACAGGCAAACTTGGCTTCCGGTTCCAAGGGATTCCCATATGCAATTCCTTGAAATAAACACGCTAGAACCAGCAAACTCGCTACTGGGAGTTTGCGACCCTTGGGGCGATTTAGCAAGCTGGAGTGGGAGCGAAACTGCATTTAATACTGTCTCTGATTTTTGGTGCTGTTTGTGATGGCAAACTGCCAATTTGCGCTCAGGATGGCCAAACTAGTTGGCGTCGGTTTTCTCGCGAAAACTGTGTGAGTGTGTGTGCTTACTCATTCTCTTCAAGGCTAATTGTCTTTTTCTACGGATCGCTTTCAGAAGAGTTACTATTTTCTACAAAATTCTTTGACCGCAGATCGCTTGGCTATTCGAATACCAGCACTAGGACCGACTTTAGTAGCTGGAAACATTGTTCTGACCGTTGTTAGAAATAGCATGGAGTTCAGACTTCCCCAGGTTTTTGGACCAGAATTACCGATCTAAATTGAGTTTGCGGCCTTGCTCATGACTCCCTTCGACAAGCTTTTTTCGGAATTGAAGCATCGTATTTCCTCGGACTCTTGGCTCAAGGCACGTCAGCATGGACGGCTGCGGTTCGCACCAGAACTGGGGTATGGGAGGCATTTTGCCCCTCCATTCTCTACAAGCAAGCCGGCGGCGGTGCTCGTTTTGCTCGAGCCAAGTGCGGCAGAGGGGGAAGACTGGAGCATTCCGCTGACGGTTCGCCCTCAACACCTGCCCGATCACCCGGGCCAAATCAGCTTCCCTGGCGGAAGACTTGAGGCAGGTGAATCCGCTCTAGATGCTGCTAAGCGTGAATATGAAGAGGAGCTCGGAAAACCCTTTCAGGGCGCGATCCTCGGCGAACTCTTTCCGCTCTTTGTCTACAACAGCAATTACGCCGTTCGTCCCTTCCTAGCCATTTGCGAATCAAGCCAAACCTACCAGCCCTGTCCTCAGGAAGTTGAACGAGTAGTGAATTTGCCATTAAACGTTTTGGTCGACGAGAGATGTCAACCTATTTCGCAATTTTCTCGAGGCACCGTCAGCTGGACTTCGCGTGTCTTCGCTCACAAGCAAGATCAGGTGTGGGGTGCGACGGCGATCATGTTAGGCGAAGTCGCCGCAATTGTGAGAAACCTCGAGTAGGACTACTATTCGTTCATCGATGTCTTGAGTCCAATTCAAACACGACAATCAAAACACCTTCACGAGTAAAACAATGATTCAAGTTGGCATAGTTGGCTGTTCAGGCTACACGGCCGTGGAGGCGATGCGCTGGCTAATAAGACACCCCAAGGCTGAAATAAGCGTTGCGACGAGTCGCCAGGGAGATGGCTCTCAAATTGCACATATGCACCCTGAGTTTTTAGAGAGACTGCATGTTCAGGTCCAAGACCTTTCTCCAGAGCAGATTGCGAAAGGTTGTGACGTTGCATTTTGCTGCCTGCCTCATGCAGCCTCCGCTCCGATCGTCGCCAGGATCTTAGAAGCGGGCACTAAAGTAATCGACCTGAGCGCGGACTATCGTCTGAGTAGTGTTGAACTTTATGAACAGTGGTACGGCGGAGAGCATCCTGACCCCAGCCGCGTCGGCAATACGCCTTACGGCTTACCAGAGCTTTTTGGAGAGCAAATTGAAGGTTCTTCGCTGGTCGCCAATCCTGGCTGTTATCCCACCAGTGCAATTCTGCCGCTCGCTCCATTGTTATTGGATTCGCTCATTGAAAATGAATCGAT
>JBCCEO010000351.1:0-7946 GCA_039030255.1 Planctomycetota bacterium
GCGCTGGGGTTCTGGTGCTGGAGGAACTTGAACACGCTAAGGCGCGTGGCGCGCGCATCCTGGGCGAAATCACCGGCTACTCGAAGACTTTCGGGCGCACTACAGGCACGCCGAGCACGTCTGCTTGGAATTGCATGAGCAGGTCATTGCTGGCCGCCCCGCCGTCCACGCGAAGCGATTTGATGCGAATGCCTGAATCGGCACGCATGGCATCGAGAACGTCGGCGGTCTGGTAAGCGATCGACTCGAGCGCTGCTCGCGCCAAATGGGCTCCGGTTGCTGCGCGAGTAATGCCAGTCACGGTGCCGCGAGCGTAGGGATCCCAATGCGGTGCCCCCAATCCAGCGAAGGCGGGGACCAAATACACGCCGCCATTATCGGGAACTTGAAGTGCAAGTTTCTCGACTTCGGGCGACTTCTTAATGATCTTCAGTCCATCGCGAAGCCATTGAACTACGGCTCCAGCGATGAAGATACTGCCTTCCAGGGCGTAGCTTGTTTGATTTCCCAGTTGCCAGCTGGTTGTGCTGAGCAAATTGTTCTCACTCGGACGCAACTTCTTGCCGGTATTCATCAGCATGAAGCAACCAGTGCCATAAGTGTTTTTTACCATGCCAGGTTTGGTGCACATTTGGCCAAAAAGTGCCGCATGTTGATCACCCGCGATTCCAGCGATGGGAATGGACTGCCCGAACAGCTTCTTCTCTGTCTCGCCATAGATTTCGCTCGAAGAACAATTCTCTGGTAGCAGACTCATTGGGACTTTTAGGGCCTTCGCTAACTCCGAGTCCAATCTGCCGGACGCCAGATCGCAAAGCATGGTACGCGAGGCATTGGTTACATCCGTCTTGTGAACGGCGCCAGTAGATTCCCTTCCGCCAGTAAGCTTCCACAGCAGCCAGCTGTCGACAGTACCAAAGGCGAGTTGTCCTTGCTTGGCAAGTTGCCTTGCTTCGGGATCGTTGTCCAGAATCCAAGCAATTTTGGTTCCAGAAAAATAGGCGTCGATCACCAAACCCGTGCGCTCGGTGATGGCTTCAGCCCACTTGCCTTTCTTGAGGCGATCACATGTTGATGCCGTGCGGCGATCTTGCCAAACAATGGCGTTGTGAATGGGCTCTCCCGTTTCGCGATTCCAAACTACCGTAGTTTCGCGTTGATTGGTGATGCCGATCGCGGCGATTTCTTTGGCGGAGATTTTGGCTTTTCTCAGTGCACTTTTGGCTACCGCATACTGACTCTTCCAAATTTCATCGGGATCGTGTTCGACCCAACCGGAGCTGGGAAAAAACTGCGTGAACTCTTTTTGAGCCACGGCAACTATTTTTCCACTGGCGCCAATAACCAGGGCACGAGAACTGGTAGTGCCCTGGTCGAGAGCAAGTATGAATTTCGCCATCAGATCTATTTGACCTTTACATCTTCGAGCATCTTTTTGAAGCCCTTGGATAATTCTTCAAGCACATCGTTCTTGCCTGTCATCTTCACGAAGTACTGCCCCTTTGCCTTAGTGACGATGATGGCACCCAGCATGCGATAGTCTTCCCGCTTGACTACTTTTCCGCCGGAAAACGGTCCGCCGCCCATGGTTTCGGAGAACGTACCTGGAATATCAACCCAGTGCACTGTGTTCCCGTCGACCTCAAACTTTTCAGTCTTGGAAACGGATTTGGTCGATTTGCCATCGGGCTGGCTGAACTGTCCGTACCAGCGAGCGATGTTGGCTTCGATGCTGCCACCGGCCCCCATGATCGTTATGCGTGCGGTCGAAGCCCCTTCTTTGGCATCCGCCGGAGCAGCGAATTCGTATTCTAGAATTCGAGACCTGGGCTGAACCTTCTTCCACGCTGCGGGAGCGACAAGTGTGATGCTTTCGCCTCGGCCAAGTTTCAGCGTTGTGCCTTTTGCTTCGGCATCCTTCTTTTCAGTTGCTTTTTCTTGGCCTTGGATCGTCGCGTTTCCGGCGATGACTGCGATTAGCAAGAATAAGGAAGTCGTCGTTCGTATCACAGTGATATCTCCTGGTTGAGGTTTGTTGTAGTCGGTCTTGGTATCGTCTGCAGTCGCGTTCAACGAGGGAAAACGTTTCGTCGAGACGTTGAAAGTCGAGGAAGCGTTCGAACGATAGTATTTTAGCCACTTTACCGGGATTGTGACTACGACCCAGTGAATTGTAGTTTAGGCTTGATTTGCATTGGGTTTGTGGTGATTCCAATGCGATCCAACTGCCTTGACCTACCGGTCGCTGCTTTGGTATCGCCCAATTATGTCTAGCTTGGACCTAAAGTCGATTTGCAGCAGAGCCGTTGGCGCCTGCGCGTTGCTGGCAATATGCCTATCGTGGTGTTTGGCTTTGGTCGGCTGCGCAGGTTTTTCTAAGAGTCGCTATGCAATGGACGATCCTGTCTACGCGGAGAAATACGCGGAGGGCGCCAAACGTTGGGATGTAGTTGGCAAGTTAAAGCAAGCACTGGATGCACGCCATGTCGAAGGGCTTGAGGGCGGCTACTGGAGCGGTGGGTCCCAATGGCGTGGAGATCGGCTACTGGGCGGCGCCGAATTGGGCGGTGAAGTATACGGAACAAGCTGGTACACCGGCAGAATGGCCTTGGCGGGCTATATCGGACACGGCGATTGGTACGCCGGCGTCGATACTGGAATGCGGCTTCAATTACCCTCGCGGATCACACCCTTCGCTGGTGCAGGAACTTTTCATGGGCTTTCGACCAGTCGTGAAGATGCCCGAGATGACTTTATCGATAACGACGACGATGGAGCCGTCGATGAGAGAGGAGAGAAGAAGACGGAGTTTGATGGCTGGCTATCGACCGTCTACCCCGAAGTGGGCGCGCATTTTTGGTCTTCCGGACAATCACGCTTTACGGTCTTCGGTCGCTACTTAGTGACAACGGAAGGTCGCGAGCATGATGATTGGCTGATTGGTTTCCAACTGACTACATTCTCACGCTGAGCCGCAACGGCGGAATTCGAACTTATACTTGCACGACTAGCGAGTAACACCGTTTTTACGCTGGCATTTGCTCAGATTCACTCGCTTACGCATCGTGCTAGTACTTTATGCTATGCAATAAGCTGATAGATGCTAATGGCGTCGCCAGCGTTATCGGAAATGCTAGAGATGGCAACGAATTCAAGTCCGGAGCCGGAGGTCAAGTTCTTCACATCTTCGGAGACAAGCACCGCGGCGATGGGCGCCTTTTGTGCGACTTGCGTTGCCATTTCGACGGCGGGACCAGCTACTTGGGAGCGCGACACATCGCAGACACCTAAAGAGACTCCGTAACGAATGTTGATTTCCAGACGCAGTCCAATGTGCATGAGGGATTGGGCCGCGCGCACGGCACGCACAGGACCGTCGAAGGTTAGGTGGATCAACGCGCCGGCGACACGCAGGTTATCTCCGCGAAATAACTCGGCTTGACATTCAACTTGCCTCTGAAACGCGTCGAGTCGGTCTGGCTCTTCGACTTGGATGCAAAGCACTGTTGCTAGAACACGATCTATTTCGACTGACTCCTGGCGTTTGCCCGTTAGGAATTCCTCGATCTCCTCGAGAATAGCATTGGAGTCTCCGACAAAGGGCAAGTGATCGGCGCCAGGTAGCTCTACGAACTTTGCGCCGGGGATCGATTCGGCCAAATACCGCCCCTCATCGACTCTCAGGCAGCGATCCTCCAGCCGATGGATGACAAGCGTCGGAGTTTGGATATTCGGAAGGACGCCGCGAATATCAATTTCTGCATTCATTTGCGTAAGCGCCACAGCAGCTCCAGGACTTGCCCCCATTCGCAGATAGTTTGCCCACCAAGCGCGAAACTCTGGATCTTCGGCTTTGCTCGGGGCTCGTTCTTCGATTCCAATGGGGCCACCCCAGTGATCACGAATCTCTTGCAGGAAATGTTCCCGCTGTTCGGCGGTCGGCCCCCAAGGATAATCAGGGGCCCAGAGTCGTCTGGCGTAGGATCCATTCATGACCAACGCAACGGTTTTGTCGGGGTAGGTTGCCGCGAAAAGGGCGCACATGGGACCGCCTTCCGACACGCCGAATAGAACCGCCTTGTCACATTCGGCAGCGTCCATGACCGCGCGGACGTCATCCATGCGATCTTCCAGAGTCGGCAATTCATGCAATGGAACTTTGTCCGACAAACCCGTGCCACGTTTGTCGAACAGAATGACGCGGCCAAATTCGCTGAGCCGATTCAGAAAAGAAGCGAAGTTCGGATCTTTCCAGAACCAGTCCAAGTGAGAGACCCAACCCATGACGAAAACGATGTCGAGCGGGCCCTCGCCAATGGCTTGCCAAGCAATATTGACTTCTCCGCTTTGCGCGTAGCGAACGGGGCGATCGATGAGATCGCTCGCATGCGTGACCTCTCTGGGCAAGGACGAACGAAGCGTACTGTCGGAATGATCCAGCGAGCTAGGAGCGCTTGAAGCCGTGCGAGCAGGCACCGTGGTAGCCAAAGACTCTTCTTGCTGCAAGCGTTTGAGGTTTGAGCAAAGACCGCTTGCTTTTGGCCGTTGATTTGGATCCTTCGAAAGGCACTGAAGAATCAACTGTTGGAGTGGCCCTGGTAGACCCGAGTCACCAAAGGGCTTGGGGGCTCGATCCAGGATTGCAGCTAGAATCTCAGTCTTGCTACCGTATGCAAAAGGATGCTCTCCAATAAGGATGGTGTAAAGCAGGATACCAAAGCTAAAAATGTCGCTGCTGATCTCAAGGCTGTCGCCGCGAGCTTGCTCAGGCGACATGTAACTCACCGTTCCAATTACCGCACCAGCAACGGACAGCGAGTCACCATCTTCCACCTTGCCTTCAGCCGGATTAGGCGTAGCTGCTCGCGCGAGCCCGAAATCTAAGACTTTGACAAGTCCGTCGTCGCGTATCATTACGTTTTCTGGCTTGAGATCCCTATGCAAAGTGTTTCGAGCGTGAGCGGCAGCAAGTGCATCAGCGATCTGCGAAGACACGTTCAAGCACTCTTGAACGGACAATCGATTTCTCTTCATTTGTTCGCGCAGCGTGCACCCATCCACATATTCCATCGCGATGAATACGAGTCCATTGTGTTCCCCAATCTCGTAAATCGTGACAACATTGGGGTGATTCAACGCACTGGCCAAACGGGCTTCCCGGCGAAAACGATTCACCAAACCGTGGCGCTTCTGCAAATTGGCTTGAATGGAAAGACTCGGGCGAATCGTCTTCAGTGCGACTTCACGATCCAAGTTCAGGTCTCTGGCGCGAAAGACGACGCCCATGCCACCCGAGCCAATCTCAGAAACCACCGAGTAGCTGCTGAGTCGACCGAGTTCACCGGGGGCTTCAGGCGGATCGAGAATATCTTTCCAAGTTGCGTCGTAGAGCGTTTCTGGATCTTGTTGCGCTAACTTCTTGAGGAATCCTGCCGATGCAACATTGAGTTCCGAACCCTGCAGATCGTCAATAGAAAAGCTTTCCGAGTGTAAGTCGCTATCTGCAGGCTGCGTACCATTGCTTGATGTATCCGAACTGGAGCCGAATTCGATTTCGGACAGTTCGGTCTTCGTCAACTCCGCGAGAAGCGTTTGGCATGTCTCGCAGCTTTCGACGTGCTCGCAAATCTGCTCGAATCGATCGGGGGAGAGAGATTCTGCAACAAAAGCTTGAAGTTCTTCGGAACTGGGGCAATGACTCATAACTTGGATCGCGAATCGTACTCGGCCTCAATGAGCGCCACTTCTTCCTTGAGGAGCCGCACTATTTTACTTTTCGCGACGTAAACCATCGGCACACGCACGCCCGTTTTAGCCGAAATCTCCTGGACGGTCATGTCGCCTTTTTCGGACAATTCAAAGACCTTCCAATTGTGAGCAGCCACTCGCGATTTGACGCGAAGTTTGGCGAATTGCAACAGTTCTAGATCAAAGATTTTTTCCATCCGAGCCGAAAAATCTTCGACGGCTGGCGTGTTCAGCATCTGTTCCCAAACTTCACTTTTCTCGGCGGTTACTGCCTTCTTCCGACGCCAATGATCACGAACTGCATTGCGAGTTACCGTTTTCAGCCAACTACGAAAACTTCCCTGGGATGGTTGATATTCGAACTGTCGCATTTGCTGGAAGAGCTTCAGCAATAGAGCTTGCGTAATATCTTCCGCATCAACTTGTTGTAATTTCCAGAATTGGCACCAATTGTAGATCTTGGGGCCGTACTGAGACACAAACTCTTCCCAAGCTTGCGAGTTCTCAAGATCTCGCAACTCAAGCAAAAGGCTGACTCGAGTTTGTGAAGGAATGTTCATGGAGACTCTTGGGCTCCCAAGCCTTGCTTGCTACTCAGGATGGTTGGTGCAGCCGCTCTCCGTACTTTCTGGTTTGACCTTCATTTTCAAGCAGACAACAACCGCGCGGTGATCCGAGGGCCATGGTTCTAAGGTGATCTCTGAGTTCCCTTTTTCAGCAACGCGAGAACAAGACTTTACAGTGAACCACTGATCGCTGGCGAAAACAAAATCAATTCGGTCGTGTTTATCTTTGGGATCCTTGGGGGAAGTTAGCGGAGTCCAAGTCCAGCCTGGATGGGTTACTTCATCGGGGTAGCAAACGCGCCAAGTATCTACGAGGCCTAGTTGGCTCACCCGGAACGTGGAAGGATATTTGACTTTGATTGGGCAAAGCTCGGCTTGCACCGCAGCTACGGTCCAATCCTGGAAGGATGGTTCGTTAAAGTCGCCCGTGACAGCGATCGGTAGGTTGGACTTAAGTGCAGGCTGCATGTCGGCTATCAGTCTGTCGAGTTGCCCACCTCGCGCCTTTTCTGCCCACTCGATCGTCTCTTTTTCAGACTTGATAAAGGGATAGGAACCGTAAGGGATCTCTAGCAATTGGTAGGGCTGATATGGAGCTGGCGCTAGGTGAATATTGAACATCATCAAGTCCGTCTTGCCAGGCAGATCGATTTTTGCTCCCCATTTGTTTTTGCTGGGTTCGAGGATCGGAAACTTAGATAGGATTCCTGTTCTTCCACCTTGGTCAAGGTAATGCCAACCCAGGATTTCGGCCAGTTTCGCACCATTGTTTTGGGAGCCTACATTCGTTTCTTGCAGCCCAACCACATCTGCTTTCGCCGACCGAATGGCTTGGGCGCTTTGCTCGATTGGCTGCCCGCCGCGTACACCTCCAACCCAGAGGTTGAAGGTCATAATGCGTACTTCGGATTGCTCTGTTGAAAGGCGTTGATCTTCCTGCGCTCCCAGCATGCTGCAGAAGCAGACCAATAACGAGAACAGGACAGCAATGGTTCGCACAATTGGTTCCAGAGAATTAGCAGTTAGAAAAAAGAAGCGAACCCAATCGAGGGCTCTATTCTAGCCTTTCCCGAGGGATTTCAAAACTGGCTATCAAACCTGACTACTAAGCCCTCACAGCTTGTTGACCAATTGAACGTACAAAGTGAGTTACCTCGGCTTTGCAGAATGGACGAATTCTACTTTTTCTTTTGCTCCCGCTCTGCTGCCTTCAGCATGCGGTGCAACAAGCGATCGAAGGTGGATGCAAATTCGCGTTTGTCGACTTCGTTGTACGGGCGACTTCCACCTAACTCGGCACCCGCGCCACGCAACTCGTCCATGAAATCTCGCATCGATAGTCGTGCTGCAATGGTGTCTGCATTGTATTCGTCGCCTCGCGGATCGATTGCCACGATTCCTTTTTCGACCAATCTGCCTGCCAGAGGAATATCGGCGGTAATCACAAGATCTCCAACTTCTGCATGATCAGCGATGTAATTGTCTGCCTCGTTGGCGCCATGGGCGACGGCAATGGCGCGAATCATACTTGCACCAGGCGGCGTAGCGATGGTACCTGCCTTAAAATAATAACCACTGTTATCCATCCCTAGCGGCCCAACTGTGGCTATACTTGCTTTTCTAGCCTTTAAC
>JBCCEO010000352.1:0-7904 GCA_039030255.1 Planctomycetota bacterium
GTGCTGGCTCGTCGCGCCGTCGGCAGAAATGCAAACCGAAGCATCCTGACAATTGGCCTGCTTTCAGTTGCCAGCTTCCTTATCGCCTCCATGAGTGTCTTTCAGATTTCACCTACAGAAAAAGGCTATGGTGGCTTCAACCTGATCGCGCAATCTTCGCAGCCAATTTACAGAGATCTTAGCTCAGGAAAAGTCCGATCAGAAAGACTTGGCGACAAATCCGAAACCTTGCTCGATTGCACAATCCTGCCAATGCGGGCCAAGATCGGCGACGACGCTAGCTGCAACAACTTGTTCCAAGTATCCAACCCGACTATACTCGGCCTCCCGCCAACTCTCAGCGAAATCCATGATTTCGCCCCTGGCTCGGTTGAGTTCGAGTGGGCCGCAAGCAAAGTCGACAATCCTTGGTCTGCTTTGGCTGAACGTGGCAACGGAAGCGAATATGATCCTTACCCAGTCATCCTTGACCAAAACACAGCAATGTGGAGTCTGAAGCAGGGTGCGTCAATCGGCAGCATAATCAAGCTGACAATCAACAATAGAGTTGTACATTTCGAAACCGTCGGTTTGCTCAGCAACAGCGTGCTGCAAGGAAAACTAATCGTTTCCCAGCGACATTTTGAAGCCATCTACCCAAATGTAAGCGGGTACTCTTTCTTTCTAATTAACAGCGGTGAATCCGAGGCCGCCGAGACTGTCACGGAAGTCCTAGAAAGCGGCTGGGGAGATGAAGGACTGGACGTGCAATTTAGCCAAGAAGTGCTCGCAAAGTATCTCGGTGTACAAAACACCTACATTATGGCCTTCCAGTCTCTGGGCGCATTGGGGCTTTTGCTCGGCACCTTTGGACTTGTTGCAGTACAGATCCGAAGCGTACTTGAACGAAAAAAGGAATTCGCCCTGATGCGTGCGGTTGGTTTCAGCCCAAGTCGATTGTCGAAAATCCTCGTCGTCGAAACCGGCATACTGCTTGGCGGCGGTTTACTGATCGGTCTAGTTTGTGCTTTGGTTGCATTGGTCCCCTATGTCCTGGAGGTTGGACCGCAAATCAGCATAATCAGCCCGATACTCATGCTGATGCTGGTGATTGCAGCGGGCTTTGTCGCTTCGCTGCTTGCGATTCGAGCTGCAAACGCGCAGCAAGTTCTCGAGGGGCTCAGGAGCGAATAACCTTCGAGTTTTCCTTTAGATTGCTCAGCAGCTTAGCCGGCGTAATCCACTTTGACGACACGTGTAGCTACGCTGGCAAGCAATTCTGATGGGCTTCAGCAACCTTGGCCATTCCATTCCAGCCTGCTTGCCTGGCACAGCGCTCAAGACCGCTTAGGATGGATTTGTATTTCTGCATGCGACTGACGCCCATATCCCATCCGGCCCGATAAAAGAGACGATAAGCTTCTTCGAAGTCGCCTTCACTCTCCGACTTTTCGGCTCGCTGAAACCAGAAGTCACAGACCTCGGCCAACAAAGATCGCTCCCGCCTGCGCAAGAACAACTGAATGTACTTGTCTTCCTCCAAGGCTAGCACGTCTCGAAAATGGGCCAAACGAGCGGCCGCAAACTTACCATTTTCGTCCGTCTCGGCATGGCTATTGAGCCTTACGCCTTGGTCTGTGAAGGCAGAGCCAAATACTCCACGCTTGTAGATATCGATTGCGGCATCAGTTTGCCCGCTTCTTTCTTGCTGCCAACCACACACGGCGGTCGCCCAACCTAGGTCGTGGCGGCGTTGCAAAACCTCGGAGGCCAAGCTGCTAGCCTTCGTCCAATCTTGTTGCGGCCAACCATCCCACTTTGTGGCTGCCGCGGCAATAGCGACCCTCTGTGCATCGGAAGCCTGCTCGCAATCAAACAAAAGATTTATATAGTCGGGAAACCAAGGAATATCCAACAGGTCAGCGTATTCCCGCTGCGCGATCACTTGCACGGGCAACTGCAAATAGGATTCAATCAGATCGCAGGCGATCGCGTCGCGACACCATCCAATCTGCCGCATCGCGCGCAGAGCTGCGTTGTGGTCCTGGTTACCGATCCATTCAATCACTTCGGAGAGTATCAATAAGGCGTCATCACCGGGAAGGCTGCGTCCCAACCAATTTCGCAGCTGCGAGTAATTTAGGCGTGCCAGGACATTTGCCAGCGTATCGATACGTGACTCGGTCGCGGAACGAATCATCTGAGTACGAATGGGCCGGAATTGATCGACCGCATCATGAAGAACAGCCTCAGCCATTGTATTGCCAACTGGGATCCAGTCGCCACCACCGTGATACCAGTAGATTAACTCGCCCAAATCGTTCGACGGATTCACTCGAACGCATATCCAATCCCCATAATCATTGCCAAGGACCGGCAAAGTATCAGGCAGCATAAATCCGGGCCAGATGACAGATGGCCCGGGTTCACAAAGCTGCGTCACGTCGACAGCCTTGCGCATCATGCCTGGCAATTTCAGCTCCATCACCGAATCATTCAACCAGTCTTTCCAGGCCGCAGATAGATTGATTTCGTAGCGATTTGCTAGTAATTCAGCTGGCTTCATTTACGAATCTCGATGTTCCCCACGCTCCGTATTCAAACTCGCCTTGGTCCGATGGCTGGCTTACGTAGATGCAATCACTTGCGAATGGCCAGATAGACTCGAGCCAGTCCTACTTCTCGAGCCCAATCATAGACTCGCACGAAGTCATTTGCCGTCACTTCCGGTTCTGGATCGATGATTACAGGCGAGTCGCCTCCGCTCTGGCTAATCGTTTTCAACCTTGCTTTCAAATCCTCAAGCGATGGGAGAACAACGCCGCCCAGCTTGGCAACCGTCAGCCCATTCTGCATTTCCAAATTGATGACGACTTGATTCACAGCGTCGTCGGTGGGCTCCGGCGGGGGTTGATCCGAATTTCCTGTACTTTGCTCGGTTTCCGAAACACTACTCGGCATCAGTTGTTCCACCAACTGAAAACTGCTTGTCGCCAAGAAAAAGACCAGCAGTAGAAAAATGACATCGATCATCGGCGTCATCACAATTTCAATCGGTCTCCGCGGCTTGCCGTCACGCGAGGTTGGAGTGAGCGTATAGTCCTTTCTCATCGCCCTCGGTCCTCAAACACAGAGAAGACAATATCACCCAAGCCAACATTGGTTGCAGCCTCGAGAACGGGTTCAATAAATCGATACTCGACGTTCCGATCCGTCCGGATTTTGACGCGAATTGGGTCCGGCGTTTCGGCAAGCCTGCGTTGAAAGATGGTTGCTAATTCTTCTTGATTGACTGAGGCTCCGCCTACTTGCCAAGTGCCATCGCTCAGCACATTCACGACAACGTTCTTCCGCTCCGATTCCTCGTCCAGTCCCGAAACGGCCTCGGGTAAATCCAATTGCAACGAGTTTTCTTGTTTAGCCAGGTGGCTTGAGACCAAAAAGAAAATAATCAACAAGAACACCACATCGATCATGGGCGTCATGTTGATTGTCGCTGTGCCGGAGGCGAGCAGTTGTGGCGTACGCATGGCACTAACTCGATCTTGGCCGTTGCGGCGGAGCTCCTGGTGGAGATGCCGGACGGCCTACTTGCGTCGCTCTGCGACGAACTGGCGAAAACACATGCTGAGCAACATAGGCTGTCTCACCGATCAGCTGGTCAATTCGATTCCGTAGCACGGCAAAGGCTCCTAAGGATGGAATCGCGACGATCAGACCAGCTACCGTGGTGACGAGTGCAGAGTAAATTCCTTCGGCCAAGTCTGCTGCGCCCGCTGTACCCTGAGAAACTGCGACTTGCTGGAACGCAAAAATCATCCCGGTGACAGTTCCGAGCAGGCCACACATGGGAGCCAAATTGCCAATCACAGACAAGTACTCAATTCGTCGGTACATCTTTGCGGCCTGCTCCGCCACCGCATCCTCCATGGCTTTCTCCATCGCTGCCCAGCCAAAATCAATTTCCGTGAGACCACTCAACGTGACAAACGCCAGCGGACTTGGCCGCTTGCGACAAAGCTCACTCGCCTCCTGCAGCTTTCCCTGCGCCAACAATTGCCGAACTTCGTCGGCCATGCCCTTGGGCATGACTTCGTTTTTCCTCAGAACCATCGCCTGCTCGACTATCAGATACACGGCCATCACAGAAAGTAGCACCAGAGCCAGCAGAATGATTAAGCCAAACCATCCTCCGCTCAAAATGACGGTCCAAAATCCTCCGGCTGTCTCAGCAGCGTCTTCCGGTTGTGGACTAGCCATCGCGCTGGAACATACGCTTGCAGCCAGTAAGAATGCGACGGCAGCGGTTGCAATTCTTGGAATCAGGCTTCGGGTTTTTTGAGTTTTTCGATCCATGGGTTCAGTCTTTCGGCCTCTTCGCTTCGTCCGGCCCGCTTCAGCAATTGTTGTGCAGATTGCAACGCCCCAGCAGCACGATGGTATCGGTACGAGTGCTCGTTGGCAATCCGGACCAGTTGCCCAATAGCTAGGTCCGTTTCACCAATACTCGCGAGCCGATCAGCGATAAACTCCGTCAGTCCAAGACGCAGCGGTGGAAGCAATGTCTCACGAAATTCGTACCAGTTTCGCAATTCGTCAAGAGTTTGAGGTGGTGGTACTGTCCGCCATGCCTGGGCGGCAGCCAACTGCGCCACGGTCTTGTTGCTCGAGGATTGCAGCTCGGTAAGCACCTCTTTTGCTTTTTCACCTTGGTCGGAAAAAAGCATCCAACTCGCACCAAGCAATCGTTCTGTGTCCTTGACCGAAGACAACCATTTCTCTGCTTGCTCTCTCAATGCACGAGGCAACTGCTTAGAAGCCCAAACCAGGGGCATGTCCGCGTACAGCATGGCGGGAGCATTCGAGTCCGCCATGTTCACAAACAGAATTCCTGCAGTTCGATTGTTCCCAGATGCTGCCGCAGCCCAAACCATCTCGGCAATCAAGAATCGTTGCTGCCAACGCGGAACTCCAGCCTTACGCGCCTCGTCGATCGCCAAAATACCTTCTTGATATTTGCCCTCGCGTAGCAAAACCTGCGCTGCAGCCACCTGGTCGTTGGCCCACTCTGGCCTCACAGTCTCAACCCGCCGACTATCTAACGTGCGGACCTGACCATCGGCGAGCGCAATTACGAGCTGCTCGCCGTCCAACTGCTTGATACGGCCTTCGAAAACTGTCTTCGCTGGAGTCTCCCAAGTCGCCTCCAATGCCTTCGGTACATCCGGGCCAACTTGAACCCAATCTAGTTTCTGCTGGGCGGCTAGATTACTGCCCAAAAACCAGCATAAAAGCGCAGGTAAAACAACGCACCGCTGACGGTAGTCCAGAACGACCTCGCCAAAAAAACGGCCCAGCAGATAAAGAAAAGTCATACTCAGAGTCGAGCTGGATTGAAGGGAGAAGTAGGTGGCGTAGCCCTTGCATGAGATTCTAACATACTTCGCAAGTTCGCAATTCGTTTTTGCTGTGCAGCATCATTGGCCAAGTTGTGGAATTCCTTCGGATCCACCAAATGATCATAGAGCTCGCTTCCATTCTTTCCGCCATTCCATTCCGAATACCGCCATCGTTGCGTGCGGATACTGCGTCCCATAACCGGAGATCCCTTGCCCGGTCTCAAGACTTGCGTCACTGCGCTGCCGTCCCATTCTAAACTCGGGTCTTGAAGCAGGGGCGACAAATCTCGACCAGGCAAAGATTCGTCCGCTGGCAAGCCACATAGACTTGCGATCGTGGGATAGATATCCACAAATTCGACAATCCGCTTGCAGCTTCGCCCATTCCCCCTCGCATTTGGAGCATACACAAGCATCGGAGCCTTTGCTGATTCCTCAAAGAGGCAGCGTTTTTGCCACACTCCGACGTGCTCACCCAAATGATAACCGTGATCCGACCAGACGATCACTACCGTTTTCTCTGCTAACTTCAATTCTTCCAGGGCCGCCATCAATCGTCCAAGCTGCGCGTCGACGAAAGACACGCTCGCGTAGTAGCCTTGCTTGGCCTGCAGGCAGGTTGCAATCGGTAATCCATAGTGAGGCACAGGACAATTGTGCGCGAAGGCTGCGTCAGGAATGTCAGCTCGATCATCCTCGGGAGCAAATGGGATCTCCATTTTCTCCATCGGATACAAATCAAAGTACTTCTTGGGAGCCACATAGGGCGTGTGAGGTCGAAAGAAACCAACTCCAAGAAAGAACGGTTCATCACAATGTTCTTTTATCAGCCTAATTGCTTCGGTGGCAATCATTCCATCCGTCTGCTCTTCGTCCCGTCCGTCAGCCGCGAGCCAGCTTAGTGCTGCACTAATCTTCCGGTGAGGTTCCGCATTCGTGATTTTGTCTTCTTCAAGAGTGTCCCTGCCTTTGGGGTTCACGACTTGCAACCAAGACCGAGAATCATCCAATCCGTTGGTACCAATGCTAGCCGGCACGTTGTAGTGGTAGAGTTTGCCGACACGGGCGGAAAACCAGCCGTTTTCGTGAAACAGCTGGGGCAGAGTAGTCACTTCAGGCATTTTGTCGCGAAAATGGCGATCCAAATCGTACACTTCGATTTCGTCTGGACGACGCCCTGTGAGCACCGATGCACGACTTGGATTACAAAGCGGTAGCTGACAGTAGGCGTTTCGAAAACAAACACCCTTGGCAGCCAATGCATCGAAGTGTGGAGTCACGGCAACTGGATCACCATAACATCCCAGGCTGCAAGTCAGATCGTCCACAGCGACAAAAAGTACGTTTAGTCGCTGTTGCCCGAGTTCCTCTTGCGCGTTTGTGGGCAGCGTTTGCTGCCCCAAAGCCTTTGTAGCTCCCAAGTTGGCAACGTAAGAGCAGGCCACCAAGATCAGAAACTTACAACCTAAACAACACAACCGATGCCAGTGCGTTTCGAGCCTTTGTACTAGCGAAGGTCCCATGCATCCATCCAAGTGGTTTCGACGAGTTCCATTCCAAACTCCTCAACCAATCTTTCGTGCATGTCCTTCAAATGCCCAGCACCATAGAAGACTCCAAGTTTTTGCTTGCCGGCATCTAACTCTTTTTTTAGCACCTTGAACGCTGCGGCATTGCGTTCGGTGATCAATGTGCTTTTGCCATCTTTGCCGGTCAGCGCTGCCATTTGTCCGTCCATCATTTCCATTTGCTCGGCAAAGGCTCTCCGCAACGCTTTGGCGCGATCTTTCGTTGCCATCATGGCGGCAATCAATTCAACGTCACCTGTGCTTTTGCCTGAACTCTGCATGGCCAAACTGGCTCCGATTGAACGAAAGACCATCTGCATCAAGCCTTCTTCACGCTCCTCCATCGTTCTGATGAACTCAACAGGCGTCATGTCCGCATGGACGAAGTTCTTGGCCCGATAGTCAATTTCGTCCAATTGAAAAGTCAGATCTAAGGCATCTTTCATGCCGACTTGGATCGTACTTACAGGGCTGAGACCGCGTTCCTCAGGTGAAGGGACTCCCATATCTGGGTCCATAACCATTTCAAATAACAACGAGTCGTAGCCCCGGAACAATTGATTTAGCTTGCTGTAATACGTTGCTTCACCAACGTGAACCGCTCCGACCAATGAAACTTCGGGGCCGTCCTTTTGGCCAACCTTTCGATATTTCGCGACCGCAGTCTGCAAGGCGACCTTCTTTCGCCCATCTTTTTTGACCCGGAGAAACTCAGGTGATTTTTCCTTCTTGTCGGACTTCTGCTCGGCTTTCTTCGTCGCCGTGGTTTCCTGCCCACTCTCGATTGCAGAAGAGTATTGAATTGGCAGGCACCAAAGTGCCGTCAAGCTAAGCATTGCTGCGATAAGTTTTTTTTGCATGTCAATTCCGTCTTGGTTGGGAATCTTATTAGGCCGCTACGTCGATATGCTGACTGGCAACGCTTGACGTCTGTCTGCGTCGCTTCATTTGAAACACA
>JBCCEO010000353.1:0-7896 GCA_039030255.1 Planctomycetota bacterium
CTTCTGAGCCAACCTGGGGGCTAATGGCTTCAGAACAAGATTTGATTGCATGCAGCGTATTGTTGAAATCATGCACAATTCCTGACGACATACTTCCAATCGCCCCCAGTTTTTGTGCCTGCAACAATTGGGTTGCAAGTGAGTCACTGTTTGACTGTGCGGTTTTTCGTAAGACCACTTCCTGGTTTAGGATTTTGACCGATTTTCGTACTGTCGCCAACTGTAGCAGCAAAACTAGAATCACCAAAGAAGCACCTGCTCCGCCAAACCCAATGAGTCGATATGTGAACTGATCTCGCTCACGCTGCAGTCTCTTGCGCTGCTGTCTTCTCTGTACCCCAAGGTTCCTGTATTCCGCCGCCGCCTCGACTTGAATCGCGTGTTCCGTTTGAAGACGCTCAATTGTCGCGTTTCGCGATCTGACTCTCCACTCCTTGGCAACCGCAGTTTCCCCAATAATGTCGAGAATGGCAGCAATGTCTTCAGCCATTCCGCCCGAAATCAAGAAGGCGTCGTCAATTCCTTCCACCATGTCCACGAATACCCGATCCTTCGGCATCTCGATCTTGTGATTTAGCCGGAGCAGGTAAGAGCGATAGAGACTGGTATGATAATCGGATAGGTTTTCAGCCTCAGCGAAGTGCTCGGCCGCAAGATCAAATGATTCGATCGCAGGTCTTACTTGGTCCAATTGCTCTAAATCGAATGCCACGTGCATATAGAGTCTTCCTAGTGTATTGTGCTCCCTACTTGTAGTAGCTTCCGTTTTCAGACGATCGATTTCAGCGCGGACTTCTGCAGCATGGTCACTTGCTGTCTGGTTCGCTCGGGCAAGCACCGATGCAGACAAGTCATTTCCAGGTCGAATTGCGTTTAGTTCTCGTGCGTAACTTAAGCAGAGTTCTGTGAGCTGATCGTAATGCAGGGCTGCGATAAGATAACGCAGAGCTCGAGCCATTGCGGTCGAGTCGTTTAGATGCTTTGCAATCTCGCGCGATCGAATTGCGAAGAATGCGGCCTTGTCTCTAGCCCCGGTCAGCAGATATAGATCTGCCAACGATGCAAATGCATGCGCAAGCATCAAATCCTCTTCGTGTTCTTCAGCAATTGCAATTGCTAGACGAATCTCCTTCATTCCACTTGCGATCTCTCCCAGCCATTTTCCTTTTAGATGCCCGCTGAACATTAAGACTTCAGCTTCAGCAACACTGCTGTTTGGAGACAATGCGGTAGCCTCACGCAGAGTCTGTTCCCAATTCTCACCCCACTTACTGAATGCAATCTCTAAGTAGGAGAGTCGGACCAATCCTCTCGCTTCTAGGTCCTCTTGACTTCCATCTCGACCAATTTTGACCAATTCCATCGCGAGCTTGCGTGATTCGGAATACCCTTCTCGACTCTCGATCGCATCGTAGAACCCTTCAATGAGTTCTCGGACTTGATCACTTTGCGAGGCGAACACATCTGGTTGAAGCCACCATACGACTATAGAGACAAAAAGAAAAAACTTGATTCGAAAAAGTTTCATTAGGCCAACCGAGCGAGTGGAGCAAAGATGGCAGTTTCACAATTACGAAGAGCAATGACGCAAAACCGCTCTTCGGTCGATTTGTTAGCAAACTACCCGCGGTAATTTTAGGGAGTATTTTCAACTTCCGAAATCAGCTCGGATCGAATCAAGTGGCGAGCAATTCCGGAACCTTTCCAACGAGTATCAGATAGCCGCTATCGCCTGTGCAAGGCAAAATAGTCCTTTCGAACAACACTGTAAAAGTGATTTCACCGATCCTTCACATGAAATTCACATTACGTCGGTAAATCTACCTTGCCTGAAACTTATGAAGCGCAAGTAGCGTTCCGTTCGCGGTTGACTTTGCCAGACGCACGGACGAGCGGGAAGCAAAGGCACTCTTCGTATTGCGCAAGAACGAGCTAATACGACCCGATATCATAGTTTTCACCTAAGCGGACGTTGCTTCGCAAAATCACCGGCTGCAACGCGCCGCGAAGCCTCGCTTGGGCGACTCGAGCTTCCCTCCAAGAGTCTTGCCTAAACTGACTAAAAACATTGAGCTTAGCCACTGATCTTCAACCGACGCGCGGGACTTTACACGCCGTTACGTCTGACAATTACCGGCGGCGCGGCGCATGGAAGCTTAGGCGCGTCGAGGTGGACCACAGCCAACTAGCTAGTTTGCCAACGATTTGTTTAGTGCGTCAAACCAATCTCCTTCGAGGCGAAGAGGGCTCGAGCTTTCCCTCGGAAGCTGGGCATGCCGGCGCGCCTAGTCGCCTTTGGATCGGCCATTAGACAACCTAGACGCTTCGTTTTTGGCACTGGCGAGATTCCGGTAAGACTGTCTAGGTAAGTCGACGAATATTTCTCAAATTCGTTAAAAATCTAACCGTCCTAATCTGCTGGCATTGGTTGCCTGATCGTTACTTTCGGTACCGCAGAAGAGCCGAGCAGGATGATCTTGCCGGATTCACTCAATTCCAGCCAACGATGGGTTTCATTTTGCTCTCAGCCTGCGAATAATCGTAGGGAATTAGCCATCTACACGCATTTCTTCCTGGAAGGCGTGGATTAATCCCCCTAGTTTTTACGGTGGTTCGAATGGATTTCTGTTTAATCCCCAAAGCCAATCCTTTCCGGATCTTCTGCCATAGTTTGCTTTGGGCTGCATTATTGGCGCTCGGAACATCCGTGATCGCTCAGGCCCAACCGACCGTAAAAAGTGCTACTGGAAAGTCTGCCGTAGATGCGGCCAACCAGCCTATCAAGGGACGCACTTTTGTTGCCTTAGCCAGCGGACTGGAACGACTCGAACAGGGCAACGCGCCTGCATCCATTACAGAGCTAAAACTTCTTGAGCAGCAACAGTCGCTTGTCGCCAAGAAAATTGAAGACGTTACGGTCAATGTTCAACAAAACTCTGCACACGGAAGCGGCGTCATCATCACACCAGACGGTTTTGTGCTTACCGCCGCTCACGTTGCCGGGGGTAGTGGTCGGCCGGCCACGGTAAATCTCAGCGATGGTACTCGATTGCGAGCTACAACATTCGGCATGAATCGCAATATGGACGCGGGACTTCTAAAGATCAATGCTGGGCAACGCGACGGCGATTGGCCCTATGCCACGCTCGGCAAAAGCAGCCAGTTAAGACAAGGCCAATGGGTTATCGCTTCCGGCCATCCAGGTGGATGGGATCAAGACCGCGGTGCAGTGATTCGTGTTGGAAGAATCCTACGAATTCAAAAATCGCGTGACACAAAGGGCAAGAGTAAAGCTCACACCATTACAACGGACTGCGCCTTGATTGGCGGCGATAGTGGCGGCCCCATGTTTACCTTAACTGGCAAACTCATTGGTGTGCACTCTCGAATCGGCACAGACGTAGAAGAAAACATGCACGTTCCCATCGATGTTTTTGGCGACAGTTGGGAGCGAATGGTTCGCAAAGAAGTTTGGGGGACTTTGCCTGGCTTTCAACCCTACATTGGCGTCGAAGGCAAGGCGAGCACAAAGCAGGCTATCATTGGCAAGCTTGATCTAAAGGGCCCAGCGTACCGAGCGGGCGTGCGCGTCGGAGACAAAGTTACCATGATGGACGGCGCACGAATCTCAACTTTTGAAGAACTGCGAATGGGTGTCGAATCTAAGTCTCCAGGTGAGACCATCATGTTGCAAGTTCAGCGAAAGGGAGAGTTTTTTAACTACCCGATCGTTGTAAGCGTGGCTGAAAACTAGCAGTATTCCGGCTGTAAATCTGTAGTTTTCCAATTCTTGGAAATCTTGCGTTCGTCAAGTCCCGTCGCCGTTGGCCGAGCACTCGCGCTGCGGCATCTGCCAGGCTCGCCCATTTGCATCTCGATCCAATTCGCTTTGCTCCAGCTCGTCGGAAATCGATGGCTTGCGATTTAAAATCCTGCAGAACTTTGCCGGTAGACTTAGTACCGTTACAAGCGTACTCTTGGATGAGAAATCCAAATCAACGGCCCTCAACTTGCTCCAAATTTCGATCGTTTTAGATTACAATCGATGGATCGATGTGAACGAAAGGAGTGAAGCGCTGGAACGCATTCACGACTTTGCCACGCACTCTTGATTCCGAAAGAGCATCGTGAAAACGCTTCTAAACTGCTTTATCTTCTTGCTACTTCTCGGTTGCTCATTCTCACTAAGCATCTATATGCTTAACGGGCAATCTAACTCCGCGGCGACTGCTCAAGCCGAAGAAAATGAAGTTTCCCCAGCCGGTAAGTTTGTCCAAGAACCTACATATGTCCAAGAACCGATTGAGCCGAAGCGGCAAGCGACGATTTGGGAACGCAAACGCCCTTCATTGTCCTATAACAAGCGTTTGAGCCCGCTGGTTTTGAGCAGCGTTTCGGACGCCATGGGAACATCCTGGAAATCAACGGTTCGCGTGGTTCACCAGGAACAACAGGTCGCTCTCGGCACAGTCGTCAACTCGGACGGTTGGATTATCACGAAAGCCAGCCAACTGCCTGACAGCAAGGCTATTACCTGCAAGTTCTTCGATTTTCGCTCCCTTCCTGCCACTGTAGTTTCTCGTGTGCCGGATCTAGACCTTGCTTTATTGCGAGTCGATGCCCGCGACTTGGTCGAACCAGATTGGGCCTCGAACCCGCCGAGTGCCGGCAAGTTTGTCGCAACGGCGGACGTAAAGAATACCCCTACTTCTTTTGGAGTCGTAAGCGCCGGCATTCAACGGATTCCATACAAGAAATCTGTTCTTGGAGTTTTTCTTGCCGACAATCCCAAAGGCGCTGAAGTCACCAAGGTATTGCTGGGTTCTGGCGGCGAGCGAGCTGGCCTTAAAGTTGCCGACAAGATCTATGAAGCAAATGGCCTTGCTGTTAACTCGTTAGGAACTTTTAAGAAGGCAATTCGAAACGCAAGCGGCGGCGATTTTATCAAACTCAAAGTACGCCGCAACAAGGAGTCGTTCGCGGTAAGCGCTCAATTGATGGACCTAGCCGACGAGCTATTACATGACACGGAGATGGAAGTAAATGGTGACGTGAGCGCACGTGCTTCCAACTTTGAACGAGTTCTGCCACACGACAGCATACTACGCCCCAATCAATGTGGCGGGCCGCTTGTAGATCTTGACGGAAAAGTTGTCGGAATAAATATCGCTCGTGCCGGTAGAGTTACATCGTACGCTCTGCCTTCCGATGTCGTCCTTCCGGCCATCACTGAATTGCTACAAGACGCAAAACTTGTCTCCCGCAAAGCCGAAAACCCAAGCTCTGGTGAACCAGTTCGCTAAAATGCACGCGAACGGCCTACTATGAACTGCGTTTTAGTAAAGAACCATTGAGAGTTTGCGACGGTAGTCGCGCGTCAGCTCCGAATCGTCGCCCAAGACTTTGAAGACGTCAAGCATCAGTAGTCGAGCTTGCTCGCCAGTGCTTTTGCGGTCGACCTGCACAAGTTCTAAACAGATTTCAAAAGCATCTGTATATTGCTTCTGACTCGCTAATGCCTCGGCCAGCCTGAATTTCGTCGCCAAGTCTTCTGGAGCTTGCATCAACGCAGCCCTCAATTCTTCAACGTCAACCGAATCGTCACCTTGAAGATTCAGTTCGGCGCGAATCTGTTCGCACTCAGGCTCCAGGAATCCCCTTGCTTCTAACGTTGCCAACAATTCCTGCGTCTCAGCCACCTTGCCCTGGCGATACAAAGCTTGCAACAACATGACTTTAGTTGCCTCTTTTGGATCGTCTTCCAGCAATTGCCGCAATTCGGTTTCCACTCCGGCAGCATCTGTTTCCATTCGCTGTTCCAGTTGCAGTGTTTTATGCTGTGCCAAACAACCTTCGATCCATTCTCGGATAGCAGGAGCTGGCATCGCACCCTGGAAGGCATCTACAATCCTGCCAGCAAGAACCGCAAAAACGGCCGGGATTCCGGAAACACCAAACTGCCCCGCAGCCTGTGGGTTCTGTTCAGTATCCGCTTTGACCAGAGTAACTTCATCTCCAAATTCCTGAACAACCTCTTCAAGGACTGGGGCAAGCATTCGGCAAGGTGCACACCAATCTGCCCAGAAATCTACGATCACCAAACCAAGCTGCGATCGGACCATGACGTCCGTTTCAAAACTTGCATCTACCGTGTTGATCACATCCGAAGACATTAACTTGCCCAATATGTAGAAAATGAGGTTCTTCGAGGGTTCAGCAAAGCAAAACAGCTTACCTTGCCGCTTTAAAAGCCTAGCCGAAAGTGTTCATGAGGAAAGCCCCGATGGCGGACATCGCGCTTGGTACGATCGCATTCTCACGGGAGCTCACACGAGAGTTTCAGCTGACTTGCAAGCCCGAGGCATGGTACAATAAAGCGAAGTTTGTTCCCCTCCTCACCGCATCGGCAGCATGCTGCCTCGCCCTCCGATGAGCACACTATTCCATTCTCTGCGATTCCGCACCGAGAACTTGCAAGCTTGCGTTAGCGCTGGTTTCTTTGCGGCTTTAATGAGTCTCGCATTTGCCTACCTGGCTACCAGTTGTCAAGGCAGTGAAGAAGACATTCAACTTTTTCGCGCCGCTGCCGCAGTTTTTCAAGAAAAGTGCTTGTCCTGCCATAACAACATCGACCGCCAAGGCGACTTATCATTGGAAACGGCCGATGAAGTCTTCAGCTCGGGCTTTGTCGAAAAAGGATCAGCAAGTAACAGTATTCTGCTGGCAGCCATTTCTCATCAAGATGATGGCGGAAGTAAAGGCAGATCGCCGAGCATGCCCAAAAACGCTGCACCTCTAAAGCCCAGCGAAGTCGAACATGTTCGAAAGTGGATCGATGCGGAAGCGACTTGGCCGAAAAACGAGTCTTTGAAAGCCCCCACAGTCGACAACTTCGATTGGTGGTCCTACAAACCGCTGCAGGGAGTCAATGTACCTGCCATCGAATCGAGCTGGATTCGTAATCCAATCGATGCATTTATCCTTGCCAAGCATCAAGAACTCGGCCTCGAACACGCAGCTCGTGCCAACCGCCGAGAACTGATTCGACGGCTTAGCTACAATTTGACTGGTCTGCCACCGACTCCCGAGCAAACCGAGAACTTTGTCCTGGACTCCAGTCGAGCCTCGTACAACAAACTGGTGGATCAACTCCTTGCATCCGATCAATACGGTGAACGCTGGGCTCGCCACTGGCTAGACGTCGTGAAGTATGCAGACACCTGCGGCTACGACAAAGACAAGCTCCGCCCCAATGCCTGGCCCTATCGAGACTATGTCATTCGCTCCTTCAACGAAGACAAACCCTATTCCCAATTTCTAAGAGAGCAAATCGCCGGCGACGTATTGTACCAAGGAAGTCCGGATGGCATTCTGGGACTAGGCTTCAACGCAGAAGGACCTTGGGACTTTATCGGCCACGTGGAAGTTCCGGAATCCAAAATAGATGGGAAAGTCGCCCGCAATTTGGATCGTGATGACATGGTATCCAATGCCATGAATACTTTTTGCAGCATCACCGTTCAGTGCGCTCGCTGCCACAACCACAAATTCGATCCAATCACGCAGCAAGATTATTATGGGCTTCAGACCATTTTCGCCGCCGTAGATCGTGCAGAACGCATCTATGACCTCGACCCGAAGGCAGAACAGGCAAAACGTATCACCGAAGAAAAACTGGCCGTCGCCGAGCGAGAATTAAAAGCAATTGAACAGGAGATCGATGCGGCTGGCGGCAAGGAATTGAAGAAGCTTCGAGAAAAAATCCAGTCGTTGGCCCCCAGTATTCAAATCGAAAAGTCGGCGATCCTCTTTTGACACCGCGAGTCAACAAACGCAACTCATCCATCTTCCAATCTATTTCGCGTTGATCCTCCAATGGATCTACAACAATCTTCC
>JBCCEO010000354.1:0-7893 GCA_039030255.1 Planctomycetota bacterium
CAAACGCCTCGTGATTTGCAAGTGGATCAACTTCTTAATGAGGAGTCTGAAAACAGACAGTCTCGTAAGTCGATTGATCGGTCGCGTTCGATTGCAAGTCGTATGCGCTCGCGCGGCAGTGCTCCCTCACCTACGGCAAGAAAGACAGGTGCAAAATCACCTAAGCTAAAGTCAACGTCGCAGAACCCAATGGAAAAGTTGCTTGGTGAATCTGCGCTTTTGAGTCGCCTGAGTACCAAAAAAACTTCTGATAAGGATCGCAAGACAGAATCTACTCTCACCGCACAAGAGCGAATTCAGCGTGAAATCCAACGCCGAGAAGATCTGCGCAAGACGGCCCAATCGGACAAGGTAATCACAGGGGTACGAGTTCGGATGAGCGATTCGGAAATGCCCACGCCCAGCCAAACGGAATCTGTCGCGAAAGAGCCGTTGCCTGAGCCAAGTTATAATCAAGTACATAAGCCTGAGAATTCTGCGGAAGACAGCAAAAATAGCGAGCTCCGAATTGCAAAGGTCCAAAATGGCATGCCGGTCGCGAGGGCTTCGTCAGAGGAGTTGGTCAAGGCTGGACCAACACCAGAAACGGAGGATTCAATGGCCAACATTGACGCCCAAGTTTCAGGTGCTGAGGTTGGAGAACTTGGGCACGCCTTGCTCACGCAAATGCAGGCACAGGCTGAGAGTGCCTCTCTGCCAGAGACGAAGATCGAAATTGAGAAGAAGATGCGTTTGGTTCAGATGGCCTTAGGGGATCTTGAATCTGCCCAGCAACCAATCGACGGGTTGGAGGCGCCCACGCAAGAGTACATCAGCCAAACCCTCAAGAGTTTGCATGAGGCGACTCGCCGCGACGGAAACCCTAGCACTAGTCGGAAAATGACAAAGGCACTTCAGATTCATCGCGAAGCGGCGCAGAGCCTGGCGTCCGTCGCAAGTCTTGAGGTAAGCAATTGTGCGTTCTGCACTGAGATCGATGGGTTTGGTGACGTCAAAGAATTCAAAGAATATCGCTTCCGGGCCGATCAGCAGGTGCTCTTATATTGCGAACTAGAGAACTTCGTTAGCGAAGAAACTCCGGATGGATTTTGCACCAAGCTACAGGGCAACTACGAGATCATCGATAGCGATGGCAATCGTGTTCTCGAACAGGTGTTGCCTGAGGATCGGGATATGTGTGCTCAAAAACGACGCGACTTCTACATCGCATACCGATTCTATTTGCCAAAGAGAATTCCGCCGGGTAATTACCAGTTGCGCTTAGTCATCGAAGACATGCAGGGTCACAAATTCGGCAACGCGGAATTGGACTTCGAAATTGTCGAATAATCGCACTGAAAGAGGTTGCTATTCGGATTCGAGCTCCGACAGCATTCGGCGCAGCAGGTCCATCGGCAATCCAACGACATTGTCGGCCGTTCCTGAAACCAACTCTAGCCACGGGTGGCCGTCTTGGTAGCCGAAGGCGCCAGACTTACCTTCCCAATCTTCGCTGTCCAAGTACTCTTGTAGTTGTTCTTCGCTCAGCTCTTTCATGAACAACTCACTGCGTTCGACTTGGACTTTAGGTTCTCCATTGGGCAGTTGCTGCAGACAAAGGCCACTATATACAGAGTGTCGTCTCCCACATAGCAGTCGAATCATTTGTTCCGCATGATCGCGATCGCGTGGTTTACCAAGCACTTGTCCCATTACGTCGGCAACGGTGTCGCAAGCGATAATAGTGGCCGGGAAATCGACTCTAGCGGCCACATCTTTGGCTTTTTGGAAGGCCAGCCGAGCCACTAATTCTGGAGTGCTTTCACCCGCGCACACACCACACTCGGCGTTAGGCCCCGGCAAAACGGTTTCAAACTCAAAACCTGCTGCAGTCATCAATTGATGGCGTCTAGGAGATTGACTTGCAAGAATGAGACGCATGTTCGTTGAATCTGAACAAAGTGTGGATGAAGGGTGGAACGAGAAATTAAGCGATGGGGCCACCATCAAACCCAGCGTCGGGATCTTCTGGAGAAGGAGGATTGGGGCGAGGATCCTCAGGGGTTCCAGATTGGCGCGCCCGTAGTTGTTCCCAAGTATTCTTCAAACTGTCGTACAAGCGCGGGACTTGTCCAGCGGCCAGGAAAACTCGCGAACTGACGCTCGAGTGTGGATAGAAGTTGGTGATGAAGTCAAAACTAAACTCATGAGGACCATGTCCAATCATGACCGCGTTGGCATAACTGCCACTTAGAAGTTCGTCCCGAATCTTGAGCTCGTCGTAGATTTCTTGTGCTGCCGCCTGGCGAGCTTGCGGAGTTGCGTCTACACCAGGTGCCTGTCCTGCGGCGCCGGCGTTAGTTGCTTCGTTTCCTGGGACGGGTGCTCCTGGGGAAACAACGTGGGTGTCGGTCAAGTCTTGTTGGCCCTGGTTGACGGCATGCGAACCGGGTAAATCGCCCCAACGACTCCGGTATAACTCCATGTTTCTCTGCAATGCATCCACGAATTGGGGCAATACGTAGTGGGGTAGAACCACGCGTGCGACTATTTGGTAGGGACGCCCTAGGTTCTGGACAAAGTCGAGGATAAATTCAGAGTTGGCCGTCATCACAATGACGCCTGTGCTGAATGCCCCTGCCGCAACGTGGTCGGGAACTCTTGCACGAATAGGTTGCTCTGATGCGTTCGCGTCATGCGGCATATTGTCAGACATTGGGCTTCTTTAAGATTCAGGTGCAAACGGATCTTCCGGAGAAGGCTCCGGAGTTTCCTCGGCTCCCACCTCCTCCCGGACTCTCGGCGGAGCGGAAATCCGGACAAGTAGAACATCTCGGGTGGATAATAGTAGATTCAAGCCGAATATCAATGCGGCGCACAGGGTGACTATTACCAAACTTACACCGATATCCTGAGAAAAAGGATCGATCTGAATTACGTTGGAGCCGGCTAATTCATCTTGCGCTTGCACAACGGTCCAAATCACATTGGAGAACTGGTGCCATTTGTAGTCGATATCTCGGAAGTTTTGGGCAATGGACATTATCAGTAGTGGCAATAGGTGTCCGAAGACAAGCATCACGATCGTGAAGGTCAAGGAGCCAAGCATCCTCGTTGGAGTCGACTTGGGGATAAGCAAGAACAGGAGCCGACCTATCCCCAGATAGATGATCATGTAGCAAAGTAAAAATGCACTGGTGATAGAAACTGAGAAGTCACCATTTCGGTTGTCACGCGAAAACCCAAGTTCAATTCCGGAAAAAGTTAGTGCCATTCCCGCAAAGAGAACCACCACAAATACATACCCGAGTCCTGCGCCCGGATATAGCCAAGTCAACAGCACTCTTCCCGCGAAGGTTTTCGGCAGCGTTCTCTGCGAGCGCGGAGAAATCACACCGTATTCGCCAGTGATCAAAGCTCCACAGAACATTAGGAGAATAAAAGCAATGCAGACTGTCCAGTTACCATAGGAAAAATCTTCCGATGCGAAAATTAGGAAAATCATCCAAAAGGTACTTAGTGTGGTCAGCCCAAAAATGCGAAGCCGCAGGGGGGTGGAGTGATTCTCACTTGGGAAATCAATCGCGGCCGCTGCCGCTCTCAATACCAGCGAAATTGCCAGAGCAATGACCGTTCCACCGGCGAACAAACCGATATACATTTCCTGAGATGGATTGACAAATTCTGTGATCGGGGCGTTCATCAACACGCCTGTCCAACCAAAAGCGCCAACCAACAATCCAGCCAGCACAATGACTGAAACAATACCTTGAACCAACCGGGTATGCCCAATCGCCGCAAACAATAGTGCTAGGGCTGTTTCGCAAACAGAGAAAACAATGGTGAGGCCAAGCAGAAAAAGTATCGTGAAGATACTTAAGCCGCGCAACAAATAAGTCAGCACAATACAGGGAGCGATCGCTGACAAATACAGGACAAGTTGCAGCATTGCCGAGGCCATCTTGCCGTAGACGATTTGTTGTGCCGAAAGCGCCGAGATACTCAGAAGCTCAAAAGTGCTCTCCTCCGTTTCGGCTGACAATGAACGAAAGGCAGAGAAGGGTAGGATGACCATCAGAGGCAAGATCAAAATGATGAAGTAGCCTGCCAGCAGCGTGGGACCGCCAGGTGCATAGTAAATGCGCGGTACCGTCAGCGAGATGGCAAGCAGCGTCCACCCAACGGCAGCGATCAGAGTAAGTCCAAAGCTCATCGTGAACTGTCGGCTCTTGAGAGACTGCCGCAATTCCTTAATGACAATCGGATTCACTTTTTCGCTTAAAGCGACCCACCAGCCTTCCCAGCCACGCTCTGGAATGTCCAGCATGCGATGTTCAAAATCCGTGTCCTCGGTTCCCATCAGGGAAGTAGCTGCGGCCAACGGCGATTCGGGAATTTCAGAATCTGCACTGCTCATTGCACAGCTCCTGTGGTGATCTGCATGAAAACGTCTTCCAAAGTCTTTCGTCGCGTTGAATACTCGGTGATCTCAAATTCTTTTTCTACGACCATCGCGCGCAGCAAACTAGCTTGTCGTTCGGGACTCTCATCGGTGATACGAAATCGAACCGACTTTTCTTCCAGAACAACATCTTCAACATCGGGCTGTTGCTCGAGCCAACTTGGCAGTTCAGCGTTTGACTTGAGTAACTGCACAATGACTTCTACGTAGCCTTGGAGCTTGGCTTTGATTTCTGTAACCGTGCCGCTAACAATCAGTTCGCCACGCTCGATAATCCCGATTGCGTCACACATTTCGCCTAGTTCGGTGAGGATGTGCGAGGAGACAAGCAAAGATTTTCCTTCTTCGGCCAAGCCGCGAATCATCTGCCGCAGTTCAATTCTGGCGCGAGGGTCGAGTCCATTGGCTGGCTCATCCAAAATTAAAACTTTCGGATCGTGGATCATCGCGCGCCCTAAACAAAGCCGTTGTCGCATGCCTTTGGAAAGTCCTCGAATGGACTTTTCGCCAATCTTATCCAGTCCTGTGTAGGCCAGTGTGCGTCGTAGTGCCTTGGTGCGATCTCTGCCGACAATGCCGTAGGAACGGGCGAAGAAATCCAAGTACTCGACGCAGTTCATGTTGGGATAGGTGCCGAAATTGTCCGGCATAAATCCCAATCTGCGGCGAACGTGCTCCGGATCATTGATCACGGAAAAACCATCCACCAAGGCATCGCCATAATCGGGCAAATCCAACGTAGAGAGAATTCGCATACTCGTCGTCTTGCCCGCACCATTCGGGCCGATGTAGCCGAATACTTGTCCTGCTTCAACCTCGAAGGAAACATCGTTGACGGCTCTTGTTTTGCCAAAAAATCGAAAGAGACGCCGCAACTGAATCATGGGTTTGGAGTTGGAGTGGACAGATCGCACATCGTTGGCTTCAAAGGAGTTCTGCCTATCTATGGTTGTGCTTACCATTTGTAATCTCCAACCATAAGATGCAAGTTATCGTTCTGTGTGGCGTCCAGTGGAATTTCGATTTTCGAATTCTCCTGCATGATCAAAGCGAAACTAAAGGGCGGCATCCGCAGTTGGTCGCCAAAGTAGGTAATCAAAGTTGAGTGCACGATATCGGATGCAACGATTCGAGTCCGCGAACTTCGATTGCGACCGAAATCAAGGAGCGAATCGCCGCTTTGAGTTAGTTCAATGGGAACCGTCGGCCGGTAAGGCTCAAAGTCTCGAGCGGTGCGACTGGCAGCCAAGTTCTTGTCAATTGCCTCTGCGCGTCTTGATGCTCCGGCCGGCAAGTTGGTGATGTGGTAGTAGTCTTTGTTCTCGCCACGCAGAATGAGAAGGGGAATGGGGTCATTGCTGATGTTTTTGACTTCAAGGAATTTGCCATCTTGGCGGGCGAAAATTGGCATCTTCACATCTTCGACGGGATGCCCGATCAGCAATTGCTGGTGTTGGCGAGGCTTGAGCCAGTCCTTCCAACGCTGCATATCTTCTTCGTACTCGATGGAATAGTAGATGCTCTTTCGCGGCTGTCTAAGATTGAAATTCCTTCGTGTTTCCTCACTGATGCAAGCTCTCGCAAAAGTGTCCGAGCTAAATTCTAGGCCCTCGTTCGGCGGCAAACCACTGAAGAAGTTCTGTCGTGACCAAGCGAAAGCACTGGGGCTATCTGGATCAACCCAGGTGATAGAAGAGATGCGTGCGTGAGACTCAAGGCCCTCATGGAAAATACCATACGCGATAATGGCACCTGTCGCCAGAATTGCAAAAGAAGGTACCAGGAAAATCATGAGGCTACGTCGGCCAATGCGACCGGTAAATGCAAGCAGACCGGGACCAAGTATGATTCCGAACAAAGCCACTAGGACGGCGAAGCTCCAAACCGGGGGCTGGCCGACTGCTTCGATCAAATTACGCCAATACCAGTTTCCATCTGCATCACTTCGGGTCTGGTAAGCAATCCCGCTACCAAAGGCCAAATTTTGTTCTTGGAGGAGTGTTTGGTCAATCTTGTGTGGTTCTGGATCGCAGGCTACGACCTGCCCCAGCAAGTGTTTCGTCCGCCAAAGCTTGTCATTACCTTTACTGCTGATATTCCATCTTTCGGGAAGGTGTTGGGAGCGACCAAGCAGTAAGTCAATTTGTTCCTTGGATTCATCCATCGGCATCGAGTGCACGCAGAGCTTGCCGCCGGAAGCGACATAGTTTCGAAGTGCCTTATAAGTCTCTGGATAACGCGCATTGCACTCTAGAAGTGCACTTCCTGTGATGAGCCAAAGCGGATGGGCTTGCAATTGTTGCCATCGCGTTGCGACCTCGTCGATTTGAACGATATCTGCGTACGTATTGTAAGCCTGATTGTTGGTTGTAGTCGTGGCTACCCCGTAGCCAATTCCATTTACAATAGTTTGCGTTTGTGTGGCTTTTGCCTGAGCGTCTTGATCGATCAACTCGAGACTGTCATGCATTTCTTGCGGTGAATACATCCAACCATCGGTGGCCTGAATAATCCCGACTCCAACCAAGGTTCCACCAGATTCAAGCGTGTGCCATTGTGCGTCAAATTCGTTTGCCCGCAGTCTGCGTTTCTTTTCGATGTCAACACCTTGTTCGAATACGCCCACATCCCAAAACACTTGATAGTCGGTACTCTGGAACGGAATCTGCACTGTGACCTGTGCCGCTCCCTCCGCCAGCGTGACTCGCTTTTGTATCGAATGAGGAACGTTTATGCCCGTTGCACCTAAATAAAGAACGATATCCAAGTCGCGGTCTTCGCTGCTCAGGCCTTTCGCGCATTTGATCGAGACATTCAGGTGCGAGAGCATGCTGTGTTGGTCGCGACGCATCTCCGCAGTGACAAGAAGCGTACTTCTTCCGCGCAGGCGGATTGTGCCAAAACTGTCCGTTTGTCGAGGTTGAGCCATACAAGTGGCGCCAAACAATAGGCTGATTCCTACGCAAAGAAGGGGTAGTGTTCTTCTTAGGCTCATGGCTGGCTTCACCTTGATTGTGGGTTGGTGTATTTCAAGCAAATCTGTTTTGCGTTGCGTTGAACCAACGTGTCGCGTGTGTTGTTGATGTTCAAGTTCATCAGTCCGCGTCGGTCGGTCTTGGCTGCACAAGTTGATCCGGCATGCTTTCGTCAATAAACGGGTTGCCAATTCGGTACTCTGGGCCTTCGATGGCTTTTCCCAAGGAACCGAAAAAGAACGAAAACAGAAACGAGACAGAGGAGAAGATTGCGATCGCAGCCAAGAAAATGCAAATCCCAACAAGGGCCTTCGCTAGCGCGTCGCCTTGCTCCGCAGAACGGACTATGAAAAGAGCAAGCGCCACAAGTATCGCTAATACGAAGAACCAAATCATCTTGAAGCGTGGGCTCCACACCAACCTGCCGGGCGCCGATGGCGGGACCCGAGACCGGCCGGGACGACCGGCCACCGCCGG
>JBCCEO010000355.1:0-7883 GCA_039030255.1 Planctomycetota bacterium
CTTCGGTGGACCAGGGTACGGAATCTCCATTCGCACGAACTTGGGCAGAAGCTCATCATGCTCGTCGCCATACAACTCTTGGAGCAATCTTTGGAGGAAGGTAAACGTGCTCAAAAATTGTTCACGCGAACGCAACGTTTCCCGATGGTCGATTTCAGGCTTCATCAGCGCGTACATCGCAGGATAATGCACTTTCATCGTCTGCTCCGAGGACATGTGACCGGCGATACGTTTCGCATTGCCAACCATGGTCAGCAAGTGCCCTGTCGTCAGACGCTGGTGGACCGAGTAGCGCACGCCAATCTGCTCAGGGAGCAGAAACGGATTGGTAATCGCCCTGCGAAACTTGCTTCCACGTTCGGTCTTGGGGCTCCAATGGATTCCGCTGTCGCCGTGAACCCTCTGTGCGTTCCCGTAGATCGTCCTCGTTGGTTCGTAGTTGAGTAGACGATTCACTTTCTCATTAAAAATAAATTCGCTGATCAACCACCTGCGGTCCGTAGTGAAGCCCGGGAGCTCGGCATACTCGCCGGAAAAGAGATCCTGGTGATCTACGACATTACCATACTCGAAACGCTGGAGTTTCTCTGCCAGCGCCTTGGCAGCATTTCCCGTCAGTTGACCATCTAACCACTGCATTAAGATACTGCGTTCGCTGTCACTCGGCTGCATAGCATCCGCAGGGGGCATCTCCATCAGGTGGAGAACATCCTGGACCCTTCCGAACAACTGCTGTCGATCGACTGGGTCGATTGCTTCCAAGGCGTCGAAACGAAGGTCACCTTCTTGCTTTTTCGAGCCATGGCAGGATGTGCAATAGATACCGAGTAGGTGAGTTGCCTGTTCCTCAAGGCCAACGGTGGAAATATCGGGCGAATCTAATTGACTACTTGCACTCTCCTGGGCCCAACTCGGAGTAAGCCCAAGAAAGCACAGGGCAACAAAACAAAATAGGCTGGGAGCGCAATTCGTGCACTTCATATTTGTTCTAAGAAAGTTTGCGTTCTCGAATCGCGAATGCGAAGATGGCCCCTCAAGTATAGTTTAGAGAAGTCCGATTCCGTCCAATTCGGAGTGCTAAGACGGCCCCCTGCCCTCAAGTGAAGTCAGTTTTCACCTCAATAGATCAACCGAATTGCCATCCCGCTCAGTTTTCTTGCGGATAGCGCGACTTGAAGATCTTGATCGGATCGTAATCTGGTCGATCATACAATTTCTGTTGTCGCTCAATCCTACAGTTCGGATAATAATCGAAGATGTCGCCCTGGCCCAAGATCCTAGGATCCTGCTGCTCTGTAAGTTCACCTTTTAGTTGTCGCCAAAGTCTATTCGTCACAGCTAGATATTTAGGATCATCAGCCAGATTCTTCACGCAGTCTGGATCGGCAACGATATCGTAGAGTTCTTGTTCAGCACGCAATCCGAAAGACATCTCATAGAAACGATACTCTGGGTCAGCTTGGGACAAGCCGACGAGATAACTCTTGGTGGGGGAACCATCGCAGTTCAATAAGCCGTACTCTGGATTTCCCACGGGCCAGCGCTGAGGCTCAAAGTTGCGTACGTAGAGAAACTCATCCGTACGAATCGCCCGAGCTGGATAAGCACAAGAGAAGCGATCATCATCGACTCGACCGATGTCGTGTCTTTCTTTTCCCAACAGAGTGTGATTTCGCTTCGCATCGATACGCCCACTTTCCTCAGAAAGCAATTGAGGAAGAAAACTTTGACCCGTCATCTGTTCATGCAACTTGACACCGGACACTTCTAACAGTGTGGGAGCTAGATCCGGGAAGGTAATAAAGTCGGTTACCGTTCGTCCAGGCTTGATCTTATCACCCCAACGCACCGCAAACGGAATATGGAACCCCTCGTCGTAAATCTGGCCTTTCACCCGCGGAAATGGCATGCCGTGATCGGAAGTGGCAATGATGAGTGTGTTGTCCAAAAGATTTCGTTCTTCAAGTTGCGTCAAGCAACGACCGATGTGCATGTCGTACCATTCCACTTCGATCGCATAATCAGCTAGGTCGCCCCGGATCGTTTCGTTGTCGGGGTAAAATTTTTGCACGGTGACTCTGGATAGGTCGCGTCCATCTTTCTTCCAGGAATCCTTTTCGTAGCCACGATGCGGCTCACGTGTTCCCAGCCAAAAACAAAAGGGCGAATCAGGATCCCATGCATCGAGAAAGTCTTCGAAATTCCCAGAATAGTCGGTGCCACTAATTCCCTTATACGGTGCTTTCATCTTGCGGCCAACGTAGGGCCGTCCGGCAGCGTGAATTTTGTTTTTCCAACATCGATAGTCTCGTAAATTCCCGGCCCCCACCCCTTGCCGGTATAGCCTACGAAGTAGCCGCTCTTTTCTAACAAGTCCGGATAAAAGGCCCAGCGATCAGAGAGAATCGGATTGTGGTTGCAAGCTTCGCGCAGTTGCCAAGAGTAGCGTCCAGTAAGTAAACACGCGCGAGCTGGCGCGCACTTGGGATTGCAGTTGTAGGCGTTCGTGAACAAAACTCCTTCGCGAGCAATACGGTCAAAGTTAGGTGTTTGTACGTACTTGCTCCCATAGCTGGAAAAGCTTGTCCGCGATGCATCATCAGCAATTAGAAAAAGGATGTTGGGCCGGTCAGCCCGCGTCGTGGTGGCGGCCAACAAAACGGCAGCAAGAACTGCAATTCGAAAAATCACTCTAACCTCCAGTGGATCACTCGATCCGAAATCTTGACATCCTTCGCGGCCAACGATCTGCTAACTTACCGAATGGAGTCACCGTGCACGCAACCCGTGTAGCCTCCTCGATTGTAGCGGATGCCGCCAAAACTTGCCGCCTTGACTTAAGCTAACTTCCGGTCCTCAACTCTTCAAATTCGCCATGCATGTTACACTGCTCGCCGAGTGCCTCCGTTACTGGAAGAGCGGCACACTTAAATAAATCGCTAACGAACACATGCGCATTATTCCCAACGCAATACTTCTTATCTTTTCCTTGCTGATTGTTCCTATGGTCAGCTTCTACTTTGGCGTTCGTCTCGATCCAAACGCTATCCAGGCCCTCAAGACACTGCTTGTAATTGCAGGCCTGGCTATCGGTCTTTGTTTCGCAGCGGGAGAATTGACTGGCAATGTCAGCCAGACCGACAAACTGTGGAGCCTAATGCCGATCGTCTATACATGGACGGTGACCTGTTTGGGTAGTTTTTCGCCACGACTCGTCCTGATGAGCCTGCTCGTCACCGCATGGGGACTGAGGCTGACCTATAACTTTGCAATGAAGGGCGGTTATCACTGGAAGATCTGGCAAGGTAAGGAAGACTATCGCTGGCAAGTGCTGCGTGAGAAACCAGAGTTCCAATCGCGATGGCGATGGACGGCTTTCAACCTGTTCTTTATCGCCGGCTACCAGCATTTACTTGTTCTGTTGATCACGCTGCCAATCGTTATCGCACTGAACTTCAACATGGTTCCTTTAGGGATGTTGGATTATGTGGCTGCGATCGCGTTGCTGATTTTCATCATCTACGAAGCGATAGCCGACAAACAACAATGGGAATTCCAAGTAAAGAAACATGCTGCAAGTCAGGGAGATATGGAATTGCACCCTGAGCTTGCCAAAGGCTTTCTCGACAGAGGATTGTGGGCCTGGTCGCGGCATCCCAACTACTTTGCAGAACAGAGTATTTGGATTTGCTTCTATCTGTTCAGCGTCACCGCTTCGGGACAATGGATCAACTGGTCGATCTTGGGGAGTCTGTTGCTGATCTTGTTATTCCGAGGCAGTTCCACATTCAGCGAGGAGATAACTGCAAGCAAGTACCCTGGCTACGCCGAATACCAACACAGGGTAGCTCGCTTCCTACCTCTGCCTCTTTGCTGGCCAAGCACAAGCACTAGAAACCGCACGGAAGATCGTTGAGGCATATTCGTCCTTTTCAAGAGGCGCAGCCGCGGGTGAGTTGCAGGTAAGTCGCCGGTGAGATTGGGCCCGAGACGATACTCTAAGGTACCGGAAACGGTGGACGCGAAGGAGAATCGCTTGGAGCAACGCGCACTCTGCCGCCCAACTTGATGCCAAGAGTTACATCCATCGCGTTCAACTAAGCGGGCAGCAAAGCTGGCTAAGAGGCGTCTTCATTCCTCTCATCCGACTCAATCAAGCCATCGCGCAAACGGATGACGCGTTTGGCCCTTGCAGCAACTTCGTCTTCGTGCGTAATCATCACGATCGTTTTTCCACTTGCGTTCAATGCTTCGAATAAGTCGAGCACTTCGTCAGTCGTTTTGGAATCAAGGTTGCCGGTTGCTTCGTCGGCAAGTACGAAATACGGGTCGTTCACCAAACTGCGAGCAATCGCGACACGTTGCTGCTGCCCGCCCGAAAGTTCTGTTGGACGGTGGTAGAGGCGAGAACCAAGTCCCACCACCTCAGCTAGCTCGCGGCATTTTTCATTTGCGTCTTTGCCGATCAAGCCCTGATACTGCAATGGAACCTTAATGTTTTCCAGAACGTTTAGTTGCTGCAAGAGATTATAGGACTGGAACACGAACCCAATCCTTCGGCCACGAATTCGTGAAAGCTGGTAGTCATTGATCTGTGCGACATCATCGCCGGCAAGTAGATACTTGCCAGTTGTGGGTCGATCGAGACATCCGAGAACATTGAGTAACGTACTCTTACCTGAGCCTGACGGTCCCATGATGGCGATGTACTCGCCGGCAAGTACATCAAACGTGACGCCACGCAGTGCGTGAACCGTCTCTCCCTTCATGAAGTAGGTTCTGCTCAAGTCTTGAACGCGAAAAGCGTACTGCTCCGCGGTGGATTCGTCAGTTTGTTCGATTGGAACCATAGAAGCAGTTTACTTGAAACAGGCGCAGGGCTTGTACCTTTTTCTCAGGGATAAGGCCGGATGCCGCTTATCCTACCTCGTTTGGAGAAACCAGATTGAAAGGAACGACACCCGACCATTCGGCTAAGAGTGACCGCCCTTTCAAGTCCTTCGTGGACATCAATACCAAAGAAAATTTAACTTTCAAATTACTTTCCATACTAACACGCAGCGCAAGCAAGTCGATGAAGACGGCAAGATTCAACCAAGCCTGAAACTCTGATTTGCCCTGAATGAGTACGCAAGTTGATGACCTCAATCACAGTGCGCTTGCTCACTCGCGTTGCGATAGTAGGCTTCACTCGCTCGCGCTTCGTGCTAGTCATTTTCTTACTCGTGGCGCAAGGCTTCGATGGGGTCTAAGTATGCGGCTTTGCGAGCAGGATAAACTCCAAACAGAACTCCAACTCCAAGCGAGATGCCCAACGACAACAGGACGGACCAGAGCGCAATTCTTGGCTCTATTTCATGAACGATCGGGGGCAGTGACTCCGGTGAAAATGTCATCACCATACTTTTTGCAAAGCGAAAGATCGGTCCGATAGAAAGCCCGAAGAGCACGCCAGCCAAGCCGCCACTTGATGTTAGCACGACCGTTTCGATCAAGAATTGACCAATGATGTCGCTACGAGTTGCCCCGAGTGCCCGCCTCACACCGATCTCTCGTGTTCGCTCCGTAACCGTTGCGAGCATAATGTTCATAATCCCAATCCCACCTACCAGCAATGAGATACCTGCGATCACAACAAGCAAAACATTAAACATCATGCGTGTGCGTTCAGCCTGGCGTAGAAGCTCGCGGGGAACGACTACGGCATAGTCTTCCTTTTCGTGATACTTCTTCAACAATGTCTCTATGATCTGGGCGGTCTCGTCCACATATTCGATGTTTTCAACTTCTACGGTGATCTGACTTAACTCGACGTCTTCTCCTACAAAGTTAAACCCTTGGCCTCCTCCGACCCGTTTCATAACAAGGTCGCCAACTCTCTGGCGTAAAGTCTTGATCGGAATATAGGCGTCTAGGTTATAGTCACGTGAATCAAGACTACCGCCAATGGCTGCCGAAGCAGTGCGATCCTTGGTCTGACCAACGACGGTATAAAATTCACTTCCAACCCAAATGGTGCGTCCGATCGGGTTTTCGTAGGGAAACAGACGTTTGGCGGTATCGTTGGCCAGAACAATAACCTTCTGTCCGCGATCACGAGGTGAAAGCCACCGACCGCGGGCAACCTCAAGTCGATTCAGTTCCAGGTAGTCTTCGGTGCAACCAACAAGCTTCGTATCAGCAGTGCGATCGTCTAGACGAAGCTCAAACTTGAGTTCCCGCATTGGGATCGCGCGACTAATGTTCGGGATGTTTTCGACGATGCGTCGGTAGTCCGTTCGCAGCAGGCCATAAGTCTTGACTCGACTATTGGCTTCCTCTTCGCTGCCCGCGTTTGGCTCCTTGGTTCGAACTATTACGTTTGGGGCACCGAGTTCCAAGATCTGCTGCTGCGCTCGGTAGCTGACGCCTTCTCCCATCGCTACCAGCCAAATGACGGTTGAAGTACCAATGAAAATGCCAAGTGCCGCGAGTCCAGCTCGCATCTTTTGGACGAGTAGACTCTTAACACCAAGTTCAACGATTTGAAGAAACTGAGCGATCAATGAATGTAGGCCACTACTGGTTTGAACAATTTTCGTCTCATACTAGCACGATGCTCCAGCGAGTATTTGTCTCAACTTCCTAGCACAAAGCGCGAGCGAGTAATTCCTATTTATGGTTGCGGAAGTCGTCAAGACTTTCGGCCAGCGCAAAACAGTTGCGGACAACTGTTCTACTATCGTTGCTCTCATTTGGTCACAAGTTTTTTCACGGCGGTACATTTTCACTCGCCCGCGCTTCGTGCTAGTAATGATTCGTTTGCGTTTTGCGTGGGCTTTTCGAATGCCGCTGGATTCAAAAAGACTTCGTCACCCTCATCGAGACCTTCGGTAACGATGCTGAACACATCGTTGCTGTCGCCTAGTGTTATTTTCCTACGTTGCAAACCGCCAGACCCTTGCACCCAACAAAAAGTTCCGCTTTCACTTTCAACGATAGCAGCAACCGGAACTAGCAACTCGTTTTTGTATTCTGCGACCTTGATCTCCACCTCAGCACTCATGCCTGGCCGCAAACCTTCTCGCGGAGGCAGAGATATATAAGTGTCATAGCGCACTTGATTCCCTGTCCACCAACCAGCGGGTTTGGCTATGGAAGCAACCTCGGATACGCTGCCATCCAAGATGCCTTCGGTTAGGACGACTCTGGTCTCCTGCCCGAGCACAACCCTTTTGACCAGCGACTCATGGACGCCCAGCTTTACTCGCATCTTTTTCAGGTCGGGCATCAGCAGCAAAACTTGGTCTTTGTAGACTCTCGTGCCTTCGGCGACCGGAGCCGTTTCCCACTTTGCTGCATTGGGATGAATGACTAATCCATCGCGGTCTGCAAGTAGAACGCAATACTGAAGTTCTTCGACCGCACGATCTCGCCTGGAGGCATCAGCCATCGCACGCTCTACATTCGCTCCGTGGGTCGCTTCGGTAGATGCAAGCTCTCCCTTTAGCGTTTGTAGTTGTTCTTTATAGGTAAATTCTTGGAGGACTTTGAGTTGCGTTTCCTTGAGCTTTAGATCGAGCGCGGCTTGTTCGACCGCGAATTGTCGCTCCTCTACTTGCAACTCACTCACAAAGCCGCTGCTGGCCATCACAGAAGAATGCTGGAGGCGATCTCGAGCATTCTGTAGTGCGGACTTGGAGACTGCAATGTCCTTCTCCATGGACATGACTTCCGTGCGGAAACGTCCTTGGTCGTATTCTTCTACCGCCAGCTTTGCCTTAGCCAGTCTAGCTTCCGAATGATCCGCAGCAGATTGCGACCAGTTCGAGTACTTGGTTCGTTCATCGACCTGTTCTTGAATAAAAAGCGCATCAAGTCGCACTAACTCATCGCCTTTTTCA
>JBCCEO010000356.1:0-7872 GCA_039030255.1 Planctomycetota bacterium
CGCGCTTTGTCGAACGCCACATTCTTGGCCTCACGGTCCGCATCAATCTGCTTTTTCATCTGCACCAACATAGCCAATTTTTGCTCAACAGCCTTCAAAGCAACTTGGAGATCTTGCTTCTCAGCTTCCGACTGAACTCGCGCCTCCTCTGCCGCGTTGAGCTTCGCCGCCATGGCATTTGCAGCAGCCTCGAGTTCGCGGGCCCTTTCCACACTCTTTCTCGAACTAGCAAGTGCTTGTTCCGACTTGCGTAGTCGTTGCTGAAGTTCGCGGCATTCTTCTGCACAAGCTATGAGCTCCTTCTTAAGATCAGCGACTCCCCCATCCGACTCGCGTTCCCTTTCCAAGGTCTCTTCAAGCCGACGGACTATTTGATTCGCCTTCTGAAGCTCTTCGGTCCTTGCAGCCAAAGTTTTCTCCAACTCGGCCGTATGAGCGCGAAGTCTTTCGCTTCCGGCTGATCGTTCTTGCCGCTGTTGGAAAGCTACCTCAAGTCGTTGAATGACCTGCTGGGCCTTGGCCAGTTCTTCTGACTTCGATTCAAGCTCGTGCTTCAGTTCTGCAATGACTTCGTCGATCTCTTCACCCACGGCATCCGCGTCTTCGTGCGCTCGCTCTAGCTCCTCTTCGAGCTCTTCGACTTTTTCGCGCAAGGATCGAGCGTCCGAGCTGGCCACGATTTCACTGAGTTACATTTCCAACTTGGCTTTGGCTTCTTGCAACTCGAGCTTGGCTTCGAGTTTAAGATTCTCTTCTTTTAATGCGAGAATCTTTTGAACGACCTCCGATTCTAGGATGTCATCCAGATCAAATTCGCCCTCGCCTTCATCTTCGTCATGGTGATGATGGCCGTGTTCGTGTTCCCTTTCGTGCCATTCAAATTCCAACTCAACGTCGCGACCATCTTCGTCCCCAGGATCACCGCGTCCAAGGAATAGCCAGCGCGGCCCTTCCTCATCATCGGGACATTTTCTCAGCCAGCGGCCCATTCGTTCGGAATCTTCTTCGTTCCCTCCTCGGCCTCGACGGTCAAATCCTTGAAAGCCACCACGCATTCGTTCGGCTGCTTCTGGCTCGATCTCCAGCAAGTAACCTTGGGACCTCTCGCGCTGCCGCTGATTGTTCGGCGTATCGTCACGGTCACTCCGCTCCGATTCGGCGTTTCGCTGCTGCATCATACGTTCACGGAAATCCGAAGCACGTTGTTGCATATTATTTTCAGGGCCTTGTGATCCACGCGATTGCGGTCGACCTTGTGGACGACTACCCTGTGATCGCTCACCCCGTCCAATCTGCGCTCGACGGCCCGGCTCGGTTCCACGTCCTGCTTGGGGTCCACGCCCTGCTTGGGGTCCACGCCCTGCTTGTGGTCCACGGCTTGCTTGAGGTCCACGGCCCGGCTCGATTCCACGGCCTACTTGAGGGCCTCGACTGCCCGCTTGTGCTTGAGCACCTGGACCACGTCGTCCTTCGCTTTGTTCTGGCCGACTGCCAGGAGAAACATCACGCGATGCGGAACCACCGCGTCCTTGGAAACCACCTCGCCCTTGCATTTGTCGCTGGGGCAAATCGCCAGCGCGATCTGCACTACGTTGAGCTCCGCCACGTCCTGCTTCGCCCGATAGAACTGGTGGCTTAGCGGAAGGCTTGTTGTCATGTGGCAAGCCATCGTAGACAGGATAGCTTCGGTTTGCTTCACGTTGCGGCAGAGGACGAATTCGTTGCCCTTGCACAACGTTCTTTTCTTGAGGTGTGTTCGCCGCCGCAGGCTCGATGGCGGTACTTACGGTAGCAACCAACGTGACATCATCCGTGGTTGGCGTTAGGGCCAAACTCGCATCTAACGTTTCTTCAAGTCTCACTGGTCCTGGTGGTTGTCCAACTGCCGGCGTTTCGACCGTAAGCAGAGGACTGCATTGCTCGGCAGTAGGCAGCGCGGTACGCATCGATGGAGCCGCTGAAATCGACTTGACCTTCGTCTTCGTCGGAGCCAACTGGAGAGAAGTGTTAGACGCTCGCACGTGCGGCTGAGTCGTCGCTTCCGTCTTTGGAGAGGCGATGCCCGCGATTACAGCAACCGGTCGCGATTGCCCAGGAACGTAAGGCGGCAGTACAATTCGCTCAATTTCTTGCGCCTTGGTAATCGGAACTTGGACGAACCCCTGAACCAATAGAAGCACCACCACGGAAGTGCCAAACTTTGAGTGCATTGCCACCCGTTTTCTCCTGTTTCTAATTGTGTCTCTCGACGGCCCCTCGGAGGCCGGAACGACGCTCACCGCGTCAAAATCTGCCAATTGGAACCTCCCATTGTAACTGAGCCAGCCTCAAACCTTGCCCAATCGACAACAAAAAAAGTATTGCATGGCGACCCAGGGCTTCAGCGAGCCAGCCAGATCTGAGGCATCGGCAAGGACATATAGCAGGCTCTCCGCCAGCCAGGGACGAATCCGCTGCGGTAGCCAAGAACGAACCAGAGAAAACTGGGCAGCCTTTCTCAACGATGCAAACGGCTTGACCTCGCCTCCACAAGGCAACTCATATCGCTTTCCACGCAGGGAAACGCGGATTTGCTCCAGTCAGCTGGCCTACACCAACTTGGCCAAAGGACAAAAAATGTTTACAACGTAGCTCGGAGTGAAGAGGTCGAGCTGCAACGATGCAAGGCGCGGTTTATTTCAGGCTAATCCAGCCAAGGAAACGCCTACGGAACTCCATTTTTCGGATTGCCGAAATCTAGAGAGCGATCAACTTTGGCCGTAGAGAGGGAGTGTTGCGATGAGTGAAGCCGCGATGGAAGTCAAGAAAGTCCCAGCGCGTAGCGAAGTGTCCGAGAATGATTGCTGGGATCTATCCAGTCTCTACGCGTCGGACGAAGCATGGGAAGCGGATTTTAAACGTTTCGAATCAGAAATTGAGAAGTATGCAGAATTTCGCGGCAAGCTTGGCGACGGCCCCGCAGAACTAAGAGCATGCTTAGACTTTGACCAGACCGTTGATCGCCTGGCCGAACGACTTGGCACCTACGCCTTTTTGAAGACTGCCGAAGATCAATCGAACAATGACTACCAGGGCTTAATGGCCCGTTTTCAAAATGTGGCGGTCAAAGCGGGGCAGATTGCGAGTTTCCTACGACCGGAAATACTGGGTATTCCGCAAGAGGTCATGGATGGCTACCTCGCCTCTGACGAACTCGCCGAGTTCCGATTGTCGCTCGAGCGTATCACCCGCTACCGTGATCACACGTTGACCGATTCTGAAGAAGCATTGTTAGCCATGCAGGGAGAAATGGCTCAGACTGCGAACAAAGTCTTCGACCAGCTAAGTGACGTGGATTTGACCTTTGGCGAACTCGAGAACGAAAACGGACAAGTCTGCGAACTGACCAATGCGACTTTTTCGCAATTCTTGATCTCACCCAAGCGTGACGTCCGAAAAAAAGCCTTTCATCAATACTATGAAGAATTCCAGGCCCATGAAAACACCCTCGCTGCAACCTTGGCTGGTAGCATTCACGGTGACGTGTACTATGCCCGAGCCCGCCGCTACGAATCTAGCTTGGATGCAGCTCTTTTCCCGGACAACGTGCCAAAAAGTGTTTACGAAAGCTTAATTGCCTCGGTGCGAAACAATCTCCCCGCAGTGCATAAATACTTTGATATGCGCCGGAGGAAAATGAACTTAGAGGACATTCACCATTATGATACCTATGTACCAATACTGTCCGACCTAGAGCAGAATCGGCCATGGGACGACGCGATACAAACCGTTATTGATTCGTTGAAACCTCTAGGTTCAGACTACGGTGTCGCCCTTCGCAAGGGACTGGAGGGCCGCTGGTGCGATCGCTATCCGAATCAAGGCAAGCAGAGCGGCGCATTTAGCTGCGGAACCTTCGATGGGGATCCGTACATCTTGATGAACTACAAACCCGTTGTCCTTAACGACCTTTTCACGCTAACGCATGAAGCCGGGCACTCCATGCATTCGTACTACTCTGCAAGTCATCAACCGTTCCAATATTACAACTACACGATCTTCGTAGCTGAAGTGGCCAGTACTTTCAATGAACAACTGCTCACGCACCACCTACTACAGACGACAACCGACGATCGATTCAAAGCCTACTTGCTAAATCACGAAGTCGACAGTCTTCGCGCCACCATCGTGCGGCAAACCATGTTCGCAGAATTCGAGAAGAATACGCATGAGATGGCCGAAGCTGGCGAGCCGCTAACTACAGAGTCCTTAAAGCAATGCTACCGCGGATTGCTCAGCGATTATTTTGGCCCTGAGTTTGTCATCGACGATCAACTTGGCTTGGAGTGCTTCCGCATCCCACACTTTTACCGCGCCTTTTACGTCTACAAGTATGCAACTGGTCTTTCCGCAGCCGTCGCACTTTCGCGACGCGTGCTTCAAGGCGGCGAGCAAGAGCTGAAGGACTATCTCGGTTTCCTAAAGGGCGGTTGTTCTAAGGACCCCCTCGACTTGCTCCGCGATGCTGGTGTTGACATGAGCTCACCCGAGCCCGTGCAGACTGCCCTCGAGTACTTCGGGGAATTGGTTGAGCAGCTCGACGCTCTTACCTAGCTTCACGCTGGAATATTAAGAGTCAGTAATCCGCGCAAACATTGTGCTAGCAACGCCCATGTTTCCGCAACCAGCTGCGGAAGCTTGGCAGGAGGCGGCGTTTGGGGGCTCTGTCTCGTTTAGCAAACTTTTGTTTTTTATCATGGCAATTCGTTCCCTGTTCGATAGATACTTCGAGGGGGAATTAAATTGCATTGCGGGTGGCTTTCACAATCTATTCTTGGAGTACTTTTGTGCTCCGTTATGGTCACTTCTGCACAAGCCCAAGTGCGGCTGGGTGCGCCGCAAGCAATTGCCGAAAATGATAACGATGTAGTTCCAGCGAATGCAACTCGCGACCTCAACCACTCAAGGTCATCTCCGCCCGTCAGACTTGGGCAACCGCGAGAGATCACAGAGACAGACCGCGATATGGCTTCCTCCCCCGATTTGAGCGAGGCGATGAGGCAGTGGGCAAATGACATTGGCGATCGCGGAGCCGGGGCCGTAGCAACGTTAGTTGCCGCAGAAGAGCTTCCTCCAAATTCTGAAATCATCTTAGGTAACGCACTGCCGAATCACTCAGGGCAGTATGAAGAAATAGCCGCAGCGCAATCGCCCAACAACTCATTCGAATCGAGCTCGGCGGACTGGGAAGCTGCCCAGGCTCCATTGTTCTCGCAAAGCACTCAACAGATCGAGCTCGATCAACTAATCTTCCTCGCACTGAACAACTCGAATCGAATCCAGGTTGCTCGCTACGAAAGTTTTATCGAGCAAGAGCAAGTTATTCAGGCAGATGCAACTTTCGATTGGCAGTCCTTCGCGCAAACGTTGTTTCAAGGAACGAATCAGGCCAACGGAAGTGAATTGGACGCCGGGCAGAACGTTGAAAGACTCCAACAAGATGCCTTCAATAATGACCTTGGGTTAAGGAGAAAAAATCGCCTAGGTGGAGACTTTGAGATCAAGCAATCTATTAACACCTTGGCAAGCAATTCGGAGTTTTTGAGTCCAAACAATCAAGGGATTACCCAACTAGTCATGAGGTACAACCAACCGCTCCTGCGAGACGGCGGTCGGCTTGTCAACGAAGGAATCGTACTGAGTGCCCGCTTTGCTGCTGATGCAGCGATCTCAGATGCTACTTCAACCATCACTGGCTTCATCGAAGAAGTTGTTCAGAATTATTGGGATCTTCAGCGACTCCGCCGACGACTAATTTCCCAACGTCGATTCGTAGGACAGTTGGAGGAACTTCTGAAATCTGTTCGAAAAAGATCACGTATCGATGCACGCGAGTCGCTACTTGGGCAGATACAGTCTGACCTTGAGACGCAACGCGCCAACCTTGCTGCAAACTTCCTTCAGATCAAGCAGGCTCAATTGCGACTGATACGTGCCGCGGGAGATCGAGGCCTACAGCAATTTGAAGAATTGATCCCGACCTCCCCTCTACCCTCCAAGGCAATTCCCGTCGACTCAGCGACAGCGCTTGGCCTTGCCATGCAGAATCGTCCCGAGATTCGATCGGCCGTCATACGCATCAGTGGTGCTGAACTTTCGCAGAATATCTCGAGGCGTCAGCTTTTGCCGAGCATCGCTTTGATATTGGAGTCCTCCGCCAATGGAGTCAATCCAGAATTTGACGTTGGAAAGAGTTTGGGAGATCAATTGTCCGAAGGAGCACCTTCCATTTCCGCTGGCTTGAGTTTTGATTTTCCGATTGGAAATCGCCGCGCAAGAAGTGAGTTTCGAAGCGCACAACTTCAGCTGTCACGTGATATTTCGCAACTTGAAGACACATCCGATCAAGTTAGACTGGAAGTCTTGGACGCGTTGGCACAGATCTCCGGTAACACGAACCAATTTGCAATACGTGACGCCTCCGTAAGCAAAGCCCAAGACGTCGTTGCTTCCTTGCTAAAGAGGCGACGCATCATGCCAACAGAGTTTGACCAAGTTTCTCAGCTGTATACACGTGAGATCCTCGACGCACACCAGAGAAGAGTCCAAGCAGAATTTGCGTTGATCGACCTTGAGGCAAACTACGCCATTGCCATCGTCCAGCTGCGCAAAGCCACCGGTTTGCTGCTTACACTGCAAAATCAACCTATCGCACCCGTGACGACGCCAATACATGTTGCGCCAGTGGTGACTTCTGCACCAGGACTACCCACGCTTCCTTTTCCCAGTAATAAATAGACCTAGTTTCGCCAAGTCAACGAACGAACATGAGTATTCAACAGCTACTGTTGCGTTCAAAAGTGTATCGACAAGGGCACGTATCGCGGTCCATTCGCAGCATCCATCGATTCTCGAAGGAGTTTGCCACTCTTTCCGATGCGCAGCTACGCAAGCAATCTCTCGAATTGCAATATCGAGCCAAGAGCGCTGAGCCCATCTCGAAGCTAATGTGTCCTGGATTTGCACTTATTCGCGAAGCGAGCGATAGAGTATTGGGTATGCAGCACTTTGACGTACAGCTGATGGCAGGGATCCTACTCTGCAACAAATGCATCGTTGAGATGGCGACTGGAGAAGGGAAGACTTTGACAGCCGTATTGCCGCTCTTTCTCAATGCGTTGAAAGGGAGAGGTACACATCTCGCCACGGCCAACGACTATCTCGCGCGGCGCGACGGCATGCGAATGCGACCCGTTTTCGAATTGCTGGGAATGTCGCTTGGAGTCATCCAGGATCAAAGCTCGGACGAGGAACGTCGCGAGGCCTACGCGGCGCATGTGACCTATGGCACCCTTGCACAATTTGGATTCGACTTTCTACGAGATCGAATGAAAGCTAGAGCAAAGACTCAATTGGAATCCCGTGCGAAACGAGAATCCCCAAGGCTCGCTTCTGTTTGCCGACCCTATCACTTTATTTTGGTCGATGAAGCGGACAGCATCATGATCGATGATGCTAGTACCCCGTTGATTATCGGGGCTCCAAATGAAATGAGGAGTCAATCCAAGAAGAGCCTCTATCGTTGGGCAGCAGAAGTTGCTCCGGAGGCTCGAGAGCATACGGAGTATCGGCACATTGAACACGAAAAGAAATCGGAACTTACGGAACGTGGGCGAAGCTGGGTACGACAGTTGGCGCAGGACTCGGCGGTAGCGACTGCTCCTATCGCGGACCTCTACGAGTACGTGGAGCGAGCTATAAAAGTAGAACGTGATTATTTTCTAGGTAAGAACTACCTCGTCCAGGAGGGAAAGGTCACTATTATCGACGAAAACACTGGACGCATCGCTGTCGGAAGATTCTGGCAGGATGGGCTGCATCAGGCAATTCAAG
>JBCCEO010000357.1:0-7860 GCA_039030255.1 Planctomycetota bacterium
AAGAAAAATAGGGATGCAAGCTGGTAGGTACTCCAAGATCGAATACTTTAGTCGCCGCGAATCGCATTCCGCAGAAAACGGATTTCCCCTTCAACTTCAGCCGGATCAATCAGTGTTTTTGCGATCTCCTCATGAAGAATCTCGCGATAGCTGACTCGCATTCGGTGGATTGCAACTCGAACTGCTGAGTCGGTCATTCCGAGTCGGTTTGCAAGATCCTCGTAGGAAACGTCGGAATCACCACTAGCTTTACCCGAGAGATACCGGCGAAGCCCCAGAAACAAATCCTGCTTGCCCTTCCCGATGTAGGACTCCTCCAGCAACTGCATAACACGATTTAGCAACGTGATTGCCCACTGACGGTCGAAGAGTCGATCGGCGGTCCAATTCTCAGTTGGTTCCATTGCATAACGTTGCTCGCTAGACTCAAAATCTAGCGAGAGCAACTTCTGCCCGCCTCCGCGGCGCATCGTGTTTTCGTGAGCATGCCGATTTGCGAGAAAACGCTTGAACACAACTAGCAAGAATGAACGAAACTTGCCTTTCTCAGGATCCGCATCCTCCACAAAGTTGTCTTCTAAAACTTTGACAAAGAAGGCCTGAGTTGCATCCTCTGCGTTGGAACGATCCATTCCGCTACGACGCGTGTAAGCATAGAGTGGATACCAGTAGGTAGAAAACAAAGTCTCCAACGCTTCGCGATGTTCCTGACGAGAAGTATCACCAGCGCGAAAAACGACACTCCAGTGCGTCGAATGAAAACGCGCTCGCGAATCCGATCGAGCTCCAGCAGAAGAGCTTGGATTGAATTCTACCGTTCGATTGGAATCGGGTGAGGACATCGTCAACACAGCGTTCGAGACAGAGCACAAAATTACGTCGCGAGGGCGGGCAATTATCTTGGATTGCCTGAGACAATTCCGTAGCAATCCAAAGCTAAGACGCCTCGAACACTCTCGACTTGGCGGATTCATGATCCGAAGATCGGAGACCGAAAGCCCATTGTAAACGGAGTGAGCCGCCCAAGCGAAGCACGCAATGAGAACTTTTAAGTCAGAATTTAGCGTGTTGCGAACTCGGCTCTTGCAAACTCCGCCTGTTGCGCAGCCAACATCAAGCGGCACGCCTTTCCGACGCTTGCCGCTCAAAATAGCCTTCTTGCAAGAAACGCACGCTCTTCTCAATGGTAGGCTGGTGTTCAGGTAATTCAAAATGTGACGTTGGCATCACGCAATGATCTTGAGCTGCGTGCAAATGCGTGTTCTTTTCGCGCACGATAAAATCTGCTTCCGCAGCGATGATGCCGATTTGCACGTTTTCGGGCGTTTTCAAGCTCTTTGGCAACGCGTCCTCGGACTCAGATATCTCTTTGATCGCCGGAAACAGACGATCAAAGGCACCAACGGAATACTTGGCCAAATGCGTTCCGCGATTTGGCGGAGCCAACATCACCGCACGCGCTAATTTAGAAAAATTCTCGCGTGCAATTGCCAAGCGCATCAGAATACCTCCAAAGCTGTGAGCAAGGAAGTTTATCGATCGAATATGACTATCGTTTTCCAGTTGTTTCAAAACCGGCATAAGGTTGCGTAGATGGTCTTCGATCCGTCTGAAGTGCGTTGGATAACCAAAATTGATCGCAAAATAGCCGTGCGACTCAAGAGCACTTTGTGCGCTGCACATACTTCGCTTTGTCGCGAAAAGTCCATGCAATAGGACAACAGCATCCCATTGCTTGGAAAAATCTGTGATAGATAGACTGGTAGTCATTCGGACTTAGATCGCACCTAGAACTTGACTTGGGATAGTTCGATTCCAAGCTCCTTGGCCTCGCCCGCCACTGCTGCGGCTTGGTATCTTGGCGGGCCCATGGTGCCCTTGGCGTTGTTGGAGAAGCCATAGGGCTCAAGCGGAATCCCAAAACTCCCACGATTTAGCTGTCCGTCTCCATTGAGATCCTGGTACACCGCAATGGCATAACTGCCTTCCGGTTTATTGGCCACGACGAAATCAACACTCGGTTCAGTCGCTTCAACTGCCTCTTTGAATGAGGCAGTTGCATGGTCTGGAAAACTGTCGTTTGCAGCAAAGATTGCAATGCGTACGGGGCCTCCACCGGATTGCACGCCGGTGATATGCAAACTTGGCACATCCGGCTTCACCGAGTTTGAAGTGCTCGGATTACTAGCACTAGCATTTAGCACATTGGGGAACTGAGCGACGGAATCGATATCAGCACCTATGCCTTGTTGCGCGAGACTCGAAGGCGATGTGCCAGAAACCTCAGAGGCGGGCATCATCGATCCCGCGTTTTCAGGAAGTTCTTGACTCTCGGTTGTATCCAGCTCCGCTTGCTCGCGCTTTGCCAAATGGCAACCTGCAATTGGAGCGAGTAACGAGAAAACAATTGCTATACGCAAATACGAGTATTGGGTTCGGATCGCCCAGTTCATTGACTTGTTCATCCGTTAAGACTCCATCGTCGCAGCAAGAGGTTTGCAATCATGGCGAAGGATATTGCGATCACCAACAACACCACGAGCTCTGTTTGAATGGCGGAAATCGAAAGGTCGTACCAGAAAATCTTTTTGAATCCATCCAGGGCCCAACCGTTGAACGTGTAGCGTCCGAGCTGCTGCATTGATTCACTCATGATATAGCGCGGAATCATGCTGCCGCCCAAAGCAGACATTCCTAGGACGAGCACGAGTGAGATTCCATTCAGTTGGTTACGACTCCGGCAAACAGCAGCTAGCAGCAATGCAAAGCTCGCACTTGCACTCGACGTCGCTAAGGCCATCACAGTAAATCCGGACAAATGTCCTAGCAAATCAACATTGAAGACGAGCTGTCCCCATAGAAACATGGTGCTGATTTGGACAAACCCCAATCCTGTAATGTACACCCACTTGCCAACCAGCAGTTGTGTCAGCGTCAACCGGCTCGTCATCAAACGATCGAGCGTTCCTGCTTCCTTTTCCTCTAGCAAACTCGCACCAGCACCGCTTGAGGAGAAAAGCAAGAACATCACGGCAATGCCCGCTGCGTACATCGCGATCTTTGGATTATGTTTGTTGCTGGCGAAAATATTTTGCTGCTCAAACTCCAGCGTTGGAATACTTCGATTGAAACCTGGACCAGCAGTAGCCTTTGTTGCGGAGACTGTGTTGGCAGATTCCGACGACGTAGAAGCCAAACGAACTGGAGCCAGAACTGCGTTGGACAAGCCCTGAGTTGGCGATATCGCAACAAGGTTTTGCTCACTGAATTTTACAAGCGATTGCGCCAAGGCAGCTTCAATCACTTGAGCGCTAATCGGGTTGGTTCCTTCGTGCAGGATCTGAATCGACTTCGATTGCTCGATCATGCTTGACACAGTCTCGTCGAAGGTGTTCGGCCGCGAATATCCTGCTGGAAAATAAACGACCACCTCGGCATTGTGCTGACTGATAATTCGCTTTGAGAGCTTTTCGATCGGCCATTGTTCAACTGTCTTCCCAATGCCAGTTACCATCTTTAACTCGTCACGCTTGGCAAACTCGCGAGCAAGGTTTTCGGTTCTCGGTGAGGTGTCGTCGTTAATGATCGAAACGCGAATCTTGCCAGGCTTACGTCCAACCCCTCGGCTGAAGATCATGGCAAAGACGCTAAAGAATAGAATTGGTACTAGGAAGATTAGTAACAACTCGCTCTTGGTATTCCACAGGCGAAGCAGTGAGATTTTTACAACAGTCCAAATCACTCGCGCAGTTCCTTCCCTGTCATATGAAGGAACATTGTCTGTAGCGTGGGATTGCGCAAGCTAACACTTTCCACAGGCAGTTTGGCTTGTTGGATGTGGCTCAGTAGCGCTGGCAATTCCGTCGAAGCATTTGCAATCTCACAGGTTGCCTCAAGCCGATCTTCACGCAGACGCAACGGAGCCGGTACGCGACTTGGCGGCTTCAAGAACTGAATGCTCAAATGCTGAGCTGAACCAACGGTGCGCGACATCAGCTCCTCAAGGGTACCAACATCCAAGATTTGCCCTTGGTCTATGATGGCGATGCGGTCGCAACGATCTTCGGCTTCTTCCAAGTGATGCGTCGTTAGTAGAATTGCGGTTCCGCGATCAAGCAAACTCTGGAGCATGTGGTAAATGCGTTCACGACTCTGCGGATCCACACCCACTGTGGGCTCGTCCAGGCAAAGGATCTCAGGATCGTGCAAGATGCTACATGCGATATTGAGGCGTCGTTGCATTCCGCCTGACAAATGTCGTACCAAGGTGCGGGCTTTGTCCTCAAGTCCAGCCCACAGAAGAGCTTCCTGCATGATGGATGCAGATGCAATATTTTGGAAGCGAGCGAAGACATCCAAATTCTGCAATACAGTCAAATCTCGATAGAGCGCGATCTCTTGGGGGACCATACCCAGACTTTCGCGGAAGTCGCCTTCTAAAGAACTTTCGAAACTTCCCGAGTCCAACTTTTGGTGCCCTGCCAGACAACGCAGGAGACTAGTCTTTCCGGCACCATTGGGCCCGAGCAGCCCAAGAATTTCGCCCGCGAGCAATTCCAAGCAAACACCGCGCAGCGCGGACACTCTGCCGTACGTGAGCCGGGCATCACGGACGGCCAAAATGGTCGGCGATGTACTTTGGAATAATCTATTCACAGGAATATGGGTCTGCTGATCCGCCAGTTAGATACCAATCCCATAGCGTGTACTGGTTTCACAGGCTCGTGGCAACAGCATTGGAACCCCCGCCTATATTCCAAGGCCAAAAAATCGGATCAATCGATGCAGCCAACCTTTTGCTAGCACCTGCGTCTACGTGAAGTGATGCAGATGCCCGTTGGGACATCTTATTAGGCAAAAAAAATCTTTGGAGACTGTCCCCGATCCCATGCTGTTGCGGAAATCCACTTATCGGAGATAGAGACACCTGCAGAGGCGAGGTGCGTCCGATCTTTTCAAATAACTCTTCATGATCCGATCAATTGCCCGATTTCGAATTTCAGCGAGATCCAGCAGCGAGTGCGATAATCAAAGGGGCAGTGTTCGAGGTGCTGAAGAATCCGGACGGTCCTCCTCGTCATATTCATCACCGCGACGGGGAGGGCCAGTCCGCTCATTACAGGGGAAAACAGGCAAACCGTTTTCTAATTTGATTCAGAGAGATTCGGATTAACGGAAATTTTCATTTCGCTCGTATTATTTTTGCGGTCGTATTTTTTTGCGGTCGAATAGGTGGGGCAGCGTACGACGGGGCGTCCGTGCGCAATACTTGTGATCCTATTCGACCGCTTATTTTTATATTTAGCGAATTTCTTTAGCGCTAGCTGTGAAATCATTCCATGAAAATGAAAGTCCGTATCGATAGAATGGCATAAGGTATCGGCCTCGATCAACTACGCTAGTTTTGTGTTGTGTGTTTCAGTCTTATTCTTCCTAGCACATAGAACAAAACCGCAGTAGTCAAACAAAGCAACCAATATGCCCACGTTCGATTCTGAAAGCGCAATTCTAGATCAACTTCGTTCCGGTGGACCCAATGCGGCCGCTGAGCTCTTCGAAGCAGAGCGTGAAAGGCTACAACGCTTCGTGATGCATCGCATGGATCCACGCTTGCAGGGTCGTCTGGACCTGGAAGATGTCATGCAAGAATCTCAACTAGTCGTCGTCCGGCGGCATGCGGATTTCATCCGCAATCCTGCGGTTCCTTTTTACGTTTGGATGCGATCGCTAACGGGTCAAGTACTCATTGACTTGCATCGTAAGCACTTACAGCTTCAAGTCCGAAACGTTAACCGTGAAGTCTCTTTGGAAAATCGCTTGCCATTCCAGTCCTCAGCGCATGCCATGCGTGACTTATTAATTGCCAGCGGCACCAGCCCAAGTCATGTTGCGATACGTGACGAACAAGCGGAAATCCTGCGAAACACGCTGGAGCACATGAATGAGATTGATCGAGAGGTCCTCGTACTGCGACACCTGGAACAACTGAGCAATGGTGAGGTAGCAAGTGTGCTGGGTATCGATAAATCGGCAGCTACAAAGCGCTATATTCGCGCGTTAGGCCGGCTCGGGGAGATGATGCCCGATGACTAAAGAAGATCTGTTAGAGTCGATCGCTGAAGATTTCCTCAAATCCATTCGGCAGGGCAAAGCAGCACCCAGCGTTGATTACTATGTTCGCAAGTGTCCTCAACTCGAGGACGACATCCGATCCTTGCTTCGTTCTTTAAGCAAGATGGAGCAATTCAGCTCGCAGGAAACGAAGAAAAAAAAGCGTATTCGAGCGATGGTGCCCGCGAACCAGTTCAGCGGTAAATCGCTGGGTGAGTTCGAGATCGTGCGAGAAATCGGTCGGGGAGGAATGGGAACCGTTTTTCTGGCAGCTGATCGTGTGCTTGATCGCCGCGTTGCCCTCAAAGTATTGACTCTCGACAAACAAAACGCAGACGCGCGAATTGAAAGATTTCGCCGAGAAGCAAAACTCGCCTCTCGCCTACATCACACCAACATTGTTCCAGTCTTTGGGGTCGGCCAACAGGAGAATCATTTTTATTACGCGATGCAGTTTATCGACGGTGTCGACCTGCGGAGAATCTTAAGCCACCTTTCCTCACAGGAAGAGCCACTCGATCTATCGGTTAGCCTCGTTGAGCAAGCTCGACGTTTGGTTGCTTTCGATCTTGATGCAGCCGATTTGCATGCATCCGACGACACGCAACTTATTTCAACAGCCCAAAGCGACGACACGGTGAACTCTAGTGTCGAAAGCTCAAGCGACCAATTATCGTCAAGCATCACTTTGAGCGTAGGACGCAACCGGCACTATTACGAGAGCATCGCACGAATCGGCTGCCAAGTCTGCGACGCGCTGCAGTATGCACACTCCAATGGCATTTTGCACCGCGACATCAAGCCCAGCAACTTGCTCATGGATCGAGACGGAACTGTTTGGGTCACCGACTTCGGGCTTGCCAAGCACGAGAAAAGTGATGAACTCACTCAAAGTGGCGACGTGCTTGGAACGCTGCGATACATGGCTCCCGAACAATTAGAAGGCGGAGAGGCAAAGCATAGCGATGTTTATTCTCTAGGATTGACCCTTTACGAACTACTTACCTTGAAGCCAGCCCATCAAGGAGCAAGCTACCGCAGGCTGCTCGAGGAAAAAACGCTTGGGAAGCAGCCCAATCCTCGAAGCTTAGTCCCAGAGATCCCCAAAGATCTTGAAACGATTGTTCTCAAATGCATTAGCCCCGATGTAAAAAACAGATATAGAAGCGCTAATGACATGCGCGAGGATCTGGAGCGTTTTTTGCAGGATCGCCCAATTCGCGCGCGGCGCACCACAACAATCGAGCGAAGCTTGCGCTGGTGTCGCCGCAATAAGGCTGTTGCAGCATTGCTCCTGGTGATCGGACTGCTTACTTTGACTTTGCCTATCGGTCTTGGAATTGCCTACCAGCAGGAGGCCAAGCAGCGCGAAAGCGCAGAGCAAAGTTTGCAGATTGCCTTGGATGGATTGGACGAAATCTTCAGTTCCTTTGTCCACCACGAAGATCTTGAATCCGATTTCGTCAGCACAGGCAGATCTGGCGCGTCCATCCGGCTTTCTCCTCAGTCTGGCGAATTCCTGCAAGGCATGTTGAAGTTCTATGACAAACTGGCGGCTACAGACCTGAATCGAGCCAGCCCAAGGCTTCGGCAAGAGTCAGCCCGCGCCTTTCGCCGTGTTGGCGATATTCATCAGTCGCTTGGTGAATACAACGCGGCCATCGAGGCGTACGAAGAGGCCGAGTCCCGATACGCCGAACTAGATCTCAATGATGATTCCCTAGACATTGCCCAACTGCATGTACAACA
>JBCCEO010000358.1:0-7858 GCA_039030255.1 Planctomycetota bacterium
CTCGACGCCAAGAATCCGGAAGATTTTCTTCTCACCTGGTAACAAGCCCTTTAGAGAATTTGTCGCACGATGTTCGCCTGCCGCGAAGTAGGCATCGCGATAGATTGGGGCTACACCTTCGTTGGTAACCTCTAGACGAAGCTCTTTACCCTTGACGGCTGCTTGGGTAACTCGGAATCGATAGCCGGCGGCCATACCGGCTTCTCGAATTCGTTCGATCGGCTGGTAACGAGTTTGGTCGTTGCCGATCATGTAGCTAATATGAAACTGCTTTGCTGCCTTTTCGAAGGAAACACCATTCGGCCCGTTTATGGCGAGCGCATTTTTCTGGTCCTTTTTGTTGTAGTAGCTGAATTCTCCTCCTCCTGGATTCCGTTTCCACCGATCCAGCCCGAGTATTTTCCAATCGACTGCGTTCTCTTTTGGGTGTTGCTTGCACAGGAAAGAATCATCAAAGACGCCGAAGTTCAACGCCAGAAGTTCGGCATTGTTTTCTAGCGGGGAGTAGTTCGAATCCGAGGAATCGATGCTGACCGACCAAGGAAGCTTGACGAAGCTATTCGCCATGTGGCGCAAGAATCTGTCCTGAAACTCCTTGCTGGGAAAAGTCTTGCCGATCTTCTTGGGGCCGTCATAGATGTGGTATTCCGCCCAAAGTCCAAAACCAGTTTGCAGAAATGCAAGTCTCGGGTCGTTGTCATAGCGCTCCGCGAACTTCGAGTAGAAATCCAGCGTGAAGTCTTGTAAGGCTTTGTTGCTCCAGTCACAAAAATACGTTTCCTTGCCTTCACTTTTGCCAACGGTTTCGTCGTAGTCGGAACGAGTGCGAATAAAATCGGGGACAGTGGATGGCTTGCCGACGTAGCAGAAATAGAATCGCAAGATCGCTTGATGATTTCGGCCTGAGATTTCGTCCAGCAGACTATCGATCATGCTGAAATCGTACTTGCCGTCGGCGCCGACGACCTCGTTGTAGCCGCAGTATCGAAACTCCAAAGTGATGGCATCCGTTTTCTTGAAGTTATTGTGGTGCCAAAGAACAATTCCAGTCATGGGTTGAACGCCAGTGATCTTGGATTGAAGTCGGACTGGGCGAACTTCCTGGGCGGAAACGCGGCCGGCGACGATTGACAACAGGACGAACACTGCTGCGATGTAGCGAAAATTTGCAATCATGGTGAACCTAGCAATCATGGATAACTCTGGAACTGGGAAGTATTCCTCAGGCAGCGTGGCAACTTTGCTTCTTCCGGGTCGATTGAAAACTGCGGCAAATTAGCACTGCATCTTGTCTTGTCCCCTGGTATTCATCAGAATCGAGGTCTGATCGAAATGCAATGGCTCTGCTTGATTGCTTAGTCCGCAGCCCGCCCCCCCTTTTGTTTCTTACTGGTCTTAAATATGCCAAAACGATCCCACTTCTCATTTTCGCTTCTCGTCGTTCTCTTTCTCGTAACCAGCGTCTTTGGGCAGAAAGGCCAGGAAGAAAAATCAGGGAAACAGTCGAAGGAAAATGCCTCGACATTGATTGGGACTTGGCAGTTGACTGCGGATTGGGGAAAAGCAGAAAAGTCGAATCAGATTTTGACTATCACTGGCCCATCCACGGCCACGATGAAGGACTTGGACGAGGGAGAGAGTTCCAAAGTTCGCAACTTGAAAATTGATGGGAACTACCTCAGCTTTAGTTACTCCTTCAGCTCCAAGCAGGAATTCGAAATCGAGTTTGAAGGCAAGCTGAAAGAGGGCAAGTTGTTTGGTACCTACGGAGTCCTTGGCTATGAAGCGAAAGTTGTTGGGCAGCGCGGAACCAAGGAAGCAGCAGCCAAAAACTGGAGGAAGGCCAAAACAGCTTCGCCTTTGGACGCGTTTGAAGCTCGCACATTTACTAGCACCGAAGGCGACACGCTGCCTTATCGACTCTTTGTCCCAACGGACTACGACCCCAAGAAAAGTTACCCCTTGGTTCTTTTCCATCACGGTGGAGGTGGAACTGGCACCGACAATCGGCGCAACCTCGAAGGAGCATGTGTACGGGAGTGGATTACGCAAGACGCTCAGGCAAAGAATCCTTGTTTGATAGTCGCGCCACAGATGCCAGGTAAGAATGCGAAAACAAGTAAAAGCGTCGACGAAGGTGCCAAAGCAATGCAGCTGCATATTCGCACGGTGCATGAGATCTTGGACAGCTTGGAGAAAGAGTTTTCCGTCGACAAGAGTCGCGAGTATGTGACGGGTTTGTCCTTTGGCGGAACATGTGCTTGGCTCTCCCTGCATGAGCAGCCAGAGCGCTTTGCGGCTGCTGTGCCCATTTGTGCTGGGAACTGGTTGATGCAAACAAAAATGAAAGAGCGAGGGGAGAAATTTGCAAACCAACCACTTTGGATTTTCCACGGTGATGCGGACAAAGTTATATCGGTCGAAGATTCTCGCCAAATCGTCAAAGCGCTGCGTGATGCGGGGGCGGATCCCAAGTACACCGAATACGCTGGTGTTGGCCACTATTGCTGGGATATGGCATATCGCGACGAAGGGTTGATTCGTTGGCTGTTTTCACAAAAACTTGCTGGTGAATGAATTCGGAACTAGTGGCTAGATTGCCGGTGTCGCTCACTTGAATCGTAAAATTGCTTGCTAACTTGGTGCCAGAGATTTCGAAACTCGATCGTTCGATCTTTTCGCGAGATTTGCAAGCATGGCAAATGGCGAACCTTGCAATTGATGGAAAATTCTCGAATTGTGAAGTATTCTTGAAAGGTCGGCGGTGAATCTTGCTTCTTCCTTCGCGGCCTTAGAATTGCTGAAGTAATTCGTACGCCATCTCTTTTCTCCCTTGGTATATTCAACAGAATCGACTTCGACTAGATGCAACAGCCGCGCATTTAGTCCATCGTCCTACCCTCTACTCTCCTCTCGGTTTTAGTATGCACAAGCGATTTCATTTGTCGTTTCCGCTACTTGTTGTTCTGCTTCAAGCATTTTGTGTCTTTGGGCAGCAAAGTCAGGATGGTAAGCCGGCGAAGCAACTGGCTGAAGATACCGCAGGCTTGCTTGGTCCATTCCTAACGATACATTGCATCCGATGCCATGGAGAGAAAACTCAAAAAGCCGATCGAAGGTTTGACAACCTCGCGTTTGAAATCCTCACGCTCGACGACTTGGAGCGATTCCAGGAAATCGTCGATGTGTTGAACCTGGAAAGTATGCCGCCCGAGGGAGAGACGCACCCTTCGTCGGCAGAGAGGGCGGCAATGATCGAGCATCTTACGACAAAGATCGACGGTGCTCATGAGACGATGAATGCGACGGGCGGTCACAGCGTGCTACGAAGACTCAACTCTTGGGAGTACCGTCAAACGTTAGGAGATCTGCTTGGACTCAATGTTGAAATCTGGAACCCAGCTGAGGATTTTCCAGCCGAAGTAAAAGTCGATGGCTTTGACAACAATGGCAAAGAGTTGGTGACTTCAGGCATTCTAATGGATCACTATTTCGTCGCGGCGGAAGAAGCAGTGCGTCGTGCGACTCAATTCGGAGATCGCCCTAAGTCTCGCAGATACGCGCAGCAGTCGCCTTTCTACTACGATGGCAAGGCAGCTTCTGAGTTACCCAAACTATTCCAAACTGGCCGTTTTCGTTGGGTTCCTGAAACGCCCTACACCGATCTTTACGGACGCCATTATCGTGGCGGGCATATCGGGTTCATGCCACTGTTTCGTCAAGGAGGCGTGTCGCACAGTGGGCTCTACACGATTAGAGTTCGAGCCGCAGCGGTAGGCAGAGTGCACAACTATGGGAACGCGATCGGGGATTTTCGAAATGGCGACCCGCTGGTCATGGAAATTGCGGCAGTAGATCGACGTGGAAGTGTGACAAGCACGGGCAACGTCTCCAAGATGAATTCTTTGGCGCGGATCGAACTAACCAATGAACAGTCTGAGTGGTTTCAATGGGAAGTTTATCTGGAATCTGGCTACGAGCCGGAAGTTCGTTTTCGCAACGGCCCTTTGGCAGCGAAACGCATGGTTCGGTTGCTGACAAGCAAGGCGGCCGATAAGCCTGAATTCGCCGCCTATATCGACATGTCCGACAAACTCAAAAGAGCTCGTGGCGTGCTCAAAGCCTACCAAGGTCCGCGACTTCGGATTTGGGAGGTTCAAGTTGAGGGGCCGCATACGGATACTTGGCCCACTGCCGGTCATCGAGCTCTATACGGCAACTTGAGTGTTCCACAAATCAGTCCTGAATCGATCAATGAACGGCTGGAAGCCTTCGCGGAAAAAGCCTTTCGGCGTCCGCCAGCGGTAGGCGAGTTGGAGCCTATCGAACGACTGGTTGCAAGCAAGCTCGAAGAAGGCCTCGAGCCGTTGGAAGCACTGCAGCTTGGTTTCCAAGCGATTCTTTGTTCGCCAGGATTCATTTATCTGAATCTCGGCGAAGGGCAACTTGGCGAGTACGCGTTGGCTTCACGCTTGTCTTATTTTCTTTGGTCTTCGCCTCCTGATGCGGAGTTGTTGCGTTTGGCTGAGGCTGGGAATCTTCGGGCCAGTTTGTCTGAGCAGGTTACGCGGATGCTGGCCGACGCTAAGTCCGATCGCTTCGTTAAGCATTTTGTGCGTCGATGGCTAGACCTCGACAACATTGGAACGATGCCGCCCTCAGCCGACTTTCTCGAATACTATCGCGACAATTTAGAGACGGCCATGCGTTCTGAGACGGAGTCGTTTTTCCGGCATACATTGGAGAACAACCTATCGCCACGTGAATTCTTGGACGCAGACTATTCTTTTTTAAATCGTGAACTAGCGCTTCACTATGGAATTGACGGAGTGGAAGGAAATGATTTGCAGTATGTTGCGTTGGAGGGAAGACGGCGAGGCGGATTGATCGGGCAAGGCGCGTTTTTGACTGCGTCGGCCAATGGAGTAGATACTTCGCCCGTTGTTCGCGGAATTTATGTGTTGGAGAAACTATTGGGCTACACTCCCCCTCCTCCTCCGCCTGATGTACCAGCAATTGAGCCGGATATTCGCGGTGCGGACAGTATTCGTGAGCTACTTCAAAAACACCGTGAGAGTGCAACTTGTGCCGAATGTCATCGTAAGATAGATCCACTTGGATTTGCTTTGGAAAATTTCGATGCGGTTGGCGGCTGGCGTGATGAGTACGAGGGTCGCAAGAAAATCGATCCGGCGGGGAAGCTGCCTGGCGGGGATTCCTTTCGAAGCGTTGCTGAGTTTCGGGAGTTGCTAGTCGTTCGAGAAGATCAGTTCTATCGTTGTTTGACTGAGAAGCTAATGGTCTATGCCTTGGGGCGAGAACTCGATGCTTCTGATCGCCCCGCGATCGACGGCATCCTGGAGCAACTTGACGATCGTGACGGAGGCCTACAGGACCTAATCAGTTTGATTGTTTTTAGCGAGTCTTTTCAGGGCAATTGATCAGACGGCGGGAAGAAAGAATCATGCCGCATTGCTTGGCACAAATTCTATTTTTGGTGGCAACCGTTGTAGTCGGCTTGCTATCTGCATTGCAGGCTGAGCAAGTTCGCCCTAACGTACTTTTGATCCTCTCGGACGATCACAGCGTTCCGCACGTGAGTTGCTATGATGATCCGAATACCAAGCGGTTTGAGATCACTCCCAATCTGAGAAGATTTTCGGAAGAGGGGATGCGTTTCGATCGAGCGTATACTTCAGCGCCACAGTGTGCTCCTTCGAGAATCTCAATTTTTGCATGCCGTTCGCCTGTCGGGCTGGGTGTTACGCGATTCGCCCAACCACCGCGATCGGACGTCCCGTTCTTCACCGATATTTTGCGAGAAGGAGGCTATTGGGTTGGACTGGATGGGCGGCATCAGCATCTGGACGGTCGTGTTCGCGAGGCGGCTCACATCGACCAAGCGTTGCGGCAAGCAGGAATGCAGGGTCTGGCGAATCGTTTTGACCACTTCGTTCGCGCTGCAGGAACCAAGGGTGAGGCTTTGCAGAAGGTCTCCGCACGCGTTGCTTCAGCCCTGGATAAGGTCCCCGATGAAAAGCCTTTCTTCCTTTATTTTGGTTTTAGTCAACCTCATCGAAAGTTCTCCAAGGAGCATGCCGGTATCGACCCTGAACAGCTAGTTCTTCCTGAGGACTGGCCGGATCTCCCAGAAGTTCGGGTTGATTATGCACGCTACTTGGCATCGGTGCGTGAGCTAGATCACGGATTTGGTGACATCATGCAACTGCTTCAGGAGCGAGGTCTGTCCGACAATACTTTGGTTATCTTTATGGGCGACAATGGCGAAGCTCTGCTGCGTGGCAAAGGTACGTTGTTCGATCGCGGAACGCACGTGCCGCTGCTGATTCGTTGGCCAGGACGAGTCGCAGCAGGCTCAAGTTGCGGCTCGCTGGTTTGTGGAACTGACCTTGGCCCAACGATATTGGAGGCGTGCGGAATGCAGTCTCAAGGCAAAATGACGGGAGTTAGCTTTTATGGTCAGTTGCGTGGTGAAAAGACGAAGGATAGAAAATACGTGTTCGCCGAGCGCGGTTGGCATTGGGGACCGATTACCAGGACCGATGGTCTGGACTTGTCTCGATCGGTCACGTCAGCCCGCTATCGGTATGTTTACAACGCGTTGCCAAATCGATCCTACACTCCGGTTGATATGCCCGAAAAAGATGCCTGGAAAGCAATTCTAGCGGCGAACGAAGCACATCAGCTTTCGCCACTTCATAAGAAGCTTTATTTCCAAAACCCGCGACCCATTGTGGAGCTCTACGATCTCGAAAACGATCCCTTGGAGTTGCATAACTTGGCTGGGAGAGACTCTGTTTCCCTGGTCCAACGGACTTTGCGCGAAGAGCTAGAGAGCTGGATGATCCGCGAACATGACTTTCTGCCACTGCCGACGCACGCATTGCAAAATCAAAAATAGGCCTGCCGGGCCGATGCGAAGTTTCATCCCATACTAGCACGACGCGCAAGCGAGTAAAACCTAGGACGACGCGCGAGCGAGTAGAAAACCTAATCATGAAGCGCGAGCGAGCCAAAAACCTGGTCTGAGTTGGTGATATTTTAAGGTTCACTAGCTTGCGAATTGTTGGCTTCGTGAACGGCGAGGCGCTAGCGTCTTTGCCTCTGGTTTAGCTTTTCTTGCACGCGAATGCTCCCAGCAAGATTCACTCGCTTGCGTTTCAAGACTCACTCGCTTGCGCCTCGTGCTAGTATTTCTTTGTCGCATTGCTTGGAATTTCACCGCAAAATCCGTTAGGCTAATAAAGCAGCTGGAGTCTGATACTTTCATGGGCAATTACTGACTAGTGGGCATTCAAGTGTTAAGGCAACAACTTCTATCTTTTCTCGTGCTTTCAATCTTGCTCGGATTCACAGGATCGCGGAGTGCAATTGCGCAGAGTCAAGTACTCATTCGAATCAGTCCGGATGACGATGGCTCGAAGCAGTTTGAAGGAGCATTGGACGGCCTCAAAGAGTCATCGACTTTTTACATGCAGCGATTGATTGCGGACTACAAACGCAGTTGCGATCTAGATGACGTGCAGGCAGAAAGATTGCACGCGGCCGCCAAAGGGGCAGTCGTAAAATTCGTGGAAAGCCAGCGCAAGGAACATTCTCCACGTTTGAAGCAGTACCAAAAGATCGCAGGATTCGATGCTGCCGCGAAAAGGAATCTCTCGTTCTATTTGCAGATTGCGCACGCCCAAGAAGTTAGATGTGGTGGTGGAGTCGAGCGGCGGCTTCCCCCCCCGTAAGCAGCACGAGATGCCCCGCGAGGCGGGGGCCAAGAAAGTCCAGCTGAACGTGCCGCCGAAAGACGAGATCGACGCCAAGATCGTCATGGGGGTCAACGCCC
>JBCCEO010000359.1:0-7834 GCA_039030255.1 Planctomycetota bacterium
CGCCAAGGTGGGGCGAAGAACAAAAAGACCAAACGCTAAATAGAACTGCGGCTCACGACGTTTATTCCAATGCCAATGTTGGACCGGTTTGAAGAAGGCCTATTTCAGGCCCTTTGGCGTTAGGAAACGTGAGTCTAAGGCCTTGCTACTGCGGGCCATCTCAAACGCTCGGCAGATTTCAATGCTAGCGGTTAGCTGCGCCCGAATGGCCATTGCGGGAACTTCTTTCTTGCTCTATTTATCCAAAAGTCCAGGGTAATTTATTTGGCAGCATCGCTTTCAAGCTGCTGACCTCTTTGGAACTTCATTAGCGATGATGTTCTACTCCAAATGAGCCTTGAGCTAGCATTCGGGGCGTCCCGATATGTGTCAAGCTTTAACGATTTGGCAAATTTGTTGGCCTATTATGAATTGAATGCCGATAAAGTTTTGAACAGTCGCGTTTTATATTGCAGATTTGATTAGTGGATATTCGACCCGCCTGCGACCGACTGCTCCCCGAGTCTCGATAAACCAAGAAAAAGAAACTCCATGTGTGGAATTGTTGGCTACATCGGTGAAAGCAATGCGACACCATTCTTAGTCACTGGCCTGCAACGCTTGGAATATCGAGGATACGACAGCGCGGGAGTAGCGACACTTCGGCAATCGGATGGCATTCGCGTTACGAAAGTCGCTGGGCGTGTCGCTGAATTGGAGTCTGCGCTCAGCACTAGCACGAACGAAGGCAGTTTAGGCATCGGTCACACGCGCTGGGCCACTCATGGTGCAGCTAACACCGTAAATGCTCACCCGCACCTCGGCGGAACCGGCGGTCAGCTTACTCTGGCGCACAATGGTGTCATTGAGAACTACGAGACGCTGAAGCTCGAGCTGCAAAACAAGGGATATCAGTTTGTATCCGATACCGACAGCGAAGTCGTTGCGCACTTGATTGCAGATTGCCTGCAAGAGACAGTAACAGGGCCGGAAAAAACCGTTCAGGATTGTGTCGAGGCTCTGCAGTCGGCCATTGCACGACTGCGTGGTACTTATGGACTGGTTATCCTGTTCCGCGAATTCGACGACTTGCTCATTGCCGCCCGTTGCGGAAGTCCCTTGGTAATTGGCGTTGGCAAGAACGAGCAATTCGTGGCCAGCGATACATCGCCCCTGGTTGGCTTCACCGACAAGATCGTGTACTTGGCCGACCATCAGATTGCAGTGATTCGGCGAGATAATATTCAGGTGCTGCATCGGGACCAGGGGCGCGTTCGACCAGATATACAGACTCTTTCGTCAGAATCGGTCGATGTCAATCTTGAAGGCTATAGCCACTACATGCTCAAGGAAATCTATGAGCAGCCGCATTCGATTACCAACGCACTTCGTGGACGCATCGACTACGACAATGCCACGGCCAAGTTTGGCGGGCTCAACCTGACAACACAACAGCTTCGTAGTGTGCAGCGGATTTTACTGACTGGCTGTGGAACGAGCTGGCATTCTGCGCTCGTTGGCGAATACCTGATCGAAGAACTTGCTAGGGTGCCGGTAGAAGTAGAGTATGCGAGCGAGTTGCGGTATCGCAATCCGCCCATTGACCACACAACAATCGTTTTTGGTATCACGCAAAGTGGTGAAACTGCAGACACATTGGCCGCACTCCGGGAAATGAAACGCAAGGGCCATCACACTCTGGCAATTTGCAACGTCATCGGCAGTAGCATCGCTCAAGAGGCTGACGGAGGCATTTACTTGCATGCTGGGCCTGAGGTTGGCGTGGCTTCGACAAAGGCCTTCACTTCGCAGCTGACCGTCTTAAGCATGTTGGCCCTTTATTTTGGACGCCTGCGACACCTGAGTTTTGAAGCCGGGACACGCGTTATCCAAGAGCTCGAAAAACTTCCGGCTCTGGTCGAGCAGACTTTGCAGTGCCACGAGCAAGTGACAGAAATTGCGACTCGCTACCAATCGGCCAACAACTTTCTTTACCTAGGCCGAAAGTTCAATTTCCCAACTGCCTTGGAAGGAGCCCTCAAGCTGAAAGAAATCAGCTACATCCACGCAGAGGGATATCCGGCAGCTGAGATGAAACACGGTCCAATCGCGCTTGTAGATGAGAACACGCCATCCGTCTTCGTTGTTCCACAAGGAACGGTGTACGAGAAAGTTCTCAGCAACCTACAAGAAGTAAAAGCGAGAGGCGGACCAGTCATCGCAATCGCAGATCACGTCGATCCTCAGGTCATGAAGTTGGCCGATGAAGTGATCCAAATTCCCCGAACGCAGGACTTCTTGCAGCCGATTATTGCCTCGATTCCACTGCAGTTGCTCTCCTACGAAATCGCTCTTTTGCGGGGGTGCGACGTCGATAAACCACGAAACCTAGCAAAAAGTGTAACGGTTGAGTAAGGTAGACCTTCCTCATCCTTGAAGCATCACCGGAGAATCTAATCAGATGAATAACCAAACTGGTCTGAGTTACAATGCCCGAAAGGCTTTGACCGTCCAAGTGGGCGAAGAAGCGGGCTCCGAAATCGCAAATCTCATCCAGCGAATGGCGGCTCAAATCGAAGAGCTAAAACGCAGCAAAGTAAATGTTACGCCTGTTGTTCCTGGTGCCAAACGCGAAGATCACGTCGCCGCGACCATTGAGAACGAAACCTTCTAAGTAGTTTCCCAAGTCAATCTAGAAAGCCCGCCAGCAGCGCGGGCTTTTTCTATTTCTATATAGGCACAATGGAACTAGCTAGGTTTGGCGTCCTTCCGCATAGCCACATGGGTAAAGCCCAATCAGTAGCACTACGAACTGCAGTAGGTGCACTAAATGAATTGGTGAACCTGGGAAATTTCCGGCGGCTTCAAACTGGGGCGCCACCAAAGCGGAGCCCCAGTGGTGCGCGTTTTATGTCCATAAGCCGAGCGGATAAAGATGACATGTATGGGTTAGCCATTCCATAACGGACCGGGTTCCTGCCATTGCTCGGACACTACCGTTGGCCCATCTTATAGTGTATCGGGATTGCATTGAGCGTGGTTGTTCATGCCAATGTTCGGCGTCAGCTTATTGCTGATAGTCGTTCGCCAAACGACGGCTTTGACGGAAGCCACAAGCGAAATCGCACGCTGGTCCAAATTGTGTTCCTCGCGAACTGCTATGGGGAATGCGATTCGAGGCTGCTTGGACCGTACCCCTTTCGCATCGAGCTATGTATCGAGCCATTTTCGTTTACATTGATAGGGTGCGTATCGAAAGTGATGCGATTCTTGAGCAATCTGGAGCAGAGATTGCTGACCGATAGCACAGGCTACCGATACGAAGCTGAGGATTGCCTCCCTGAACAGGTCTAATCTGCTACCCCGCTGCCAACTAGCTGCCAAGTAAGAAGACTTTACTACGCCCATGGATCGATCTGAGTCATCATCGCTACGATTCGAGCTTCTGCAATCATGTCAAACGATTGTCGTCAAAGTGGGCTCACGCGTACTTTCGCAGCCAAACGGACAACTTGATTTGGCGCGTATTGCAGCCCTGTCGGAGCAGCTCACCGAACTCGCCAAAGAGAAAGAAGTTGCGCTGGTCAGTAGCGGAGCTGTGGCAGCTGGAATGGCCAAACTCGAACTCGCAGCCCGCCCCAAAGACTTGGCGCACCTGCAGGCGATCGCCTCGGTAGGCCAAGCCCATTTGATTCAAACCTATGAAGCTAACTTTTCGCAAAACGGAAGGCATGCGGCCCAAGTGCTTCTGACCGCCGAGGACATTGATGATCGAAAGCGCTACTTGAACCTTCGCAACACCCTACGCACACTTTTCACACTCGGAACAATTCCAATTATCAACGAGAATGATTCCGTCTCCGTTGACGAACTGCAGACCACCTTTGGCGACAACGATCGCTTAGCAGCGATGGTCGCCGGGCTTTTCTTTAAGCCAGCCTTGATCATCCTTAGCGATGTGGACGGTCTTTATCGAAATCCTGATGCATCTAAGGCAGATCGAGAAGTCATTCAACAAATTGAGTCGGACGATGGTTCGGTTCTCCAGTTAGCTGAATCCAGCAGCGGGGGCATCGGCAAAGGAGGAATGCAAAGCAAGCTCAAGGCGGCGCAGTTTGCTACGCGAAGTGGCTCACCCGTCGTTATTGCTGGCGGTAAGACCCCCAATATCCTTGGTCGTCTTCTGCAAGGAGAAGAACTTGGGACGCTGTTTTTGCCTGAGTCGCGCGGATTGGCACCTAAGAAACGTTGGATAGGTTTTTCGGCTCAAGTTGTTGGCAAAGTCTATTGCGATGCAGGCGCCGAGCAAGCCCTTCGGCAGAACGGTCCCAGTTTGCTCGCCATTGGTATTGCAAAGGTCGAAGGTAGCTTTCACCAAGGGGATGTGGTCGGAATCTGCGATTCTCAGGGGCAGGAGTTTGCGCGAGGATTGAGTAATTATTCGGTTGATGAACTACAGAAAATTGTTGGCCTAAGGTCGGATGCGATTGCAGAGGTTCTCGGCCATTGCCCCTACGAGGAAGTAATCCATCGCGACAATATTGCATTAATGTGAGTATCTGGCTTTATGAACCCTTCCACTGACTTTCAAAAAAAGTTGCGGCATATTCGCGATTCTTGGTCTTGGTCCCGAGACCAGATTCGGGATTGGCAGCTGGAACAATTGAATGCGCAGTTAGCCGAGATTCTTCCCGCGAACGAGTTCTACCGAGCTAAATTTGGCGATACACTTCAGTTGGAAAGCCTTGATCAACTCGCTGATCTTCCGACGACGACCAAAGAGGAGCTTGTTGCCGGCGCGGAGGCCGTCTCCGATCACATCAGCCCTCACCACACTTATCCAGCCAGTGCTTACTCTCGATTCCACCGCACCAGCGGCACGACAGGTAACCCGCTTCCAATCTTAGACACTGACCAAGATTGGCAGAGTTTTTGGTCGATTACATGGCAGCACGTTTTAGAAGCCGCGAACATCGATGCTCATGATCGAGTGTTCTTGGCCTTTTCCTTCGGTCCGTTTATTGGATTCTGGAGTGCCCATCAAGCCTGTGTGGATCGCGGTGCACTTGTGATTCCCGGCGGAGGTCTTTCCTCACTTGCGCGCTTGGAGTTTATGCGGAGTTCCAAGGCAAATGTTTTATGTTGCACGCCATCTTACGCCTTGCATTTGGCGGATGTGGCCGCACAAGAGGACTTTGATATCGGAAGTTTGCCGCTGGAAAAAATAATCGTCGCTGGCGAAGCCGGTGGCAGTGTACCAGAAGTCCGAAGTCGGCTGGAAAGGGTGTGGCAGGCTAAGGTCATTGATCATATAGGTGCAACTGAAGTCGGTCCCTGGGGGTTTGGCTGGCCAGACAAACCAGGTTTGCACATTATCGAAACCAGCTTTATTGCTGAGCTGTTGCCGCTGGGCGGAAGCACAAGTGTATCGGCTTCATCCGCTTCAGTAGAACGCGGTACCTTATCGGAACTGGTGTTAACCTCGCTTGGTCGCTACGGTGCACCCGTCATTCGCTATCGAACAGGCGATGCAGTCCGTGCACTGCGGCCTGAAGAGGGCTTATGCAAGTTCCTTTGGATGCCGGAAGGTGTCGTTGGCCGAGCTGACAGTATGGTAACGATTCGCGGTGTAAACGTCTTTCCCAGTAGCATCGATGCAGTGGTTCGCGAGTTTGACGCAATTTCCGAATACCAAGTGCTCATTTCGCGGCACGAAGCCCTAGATCAAATGGAGTTGCGAATCGAATCTGACCCGGCCACACGAGAATCTCTTGCAAAACGCCTGCAAACGCGACTTGGGCTCCGCATGCCCGTGGAGCTCGTTCCGTCCGGCAGTCTGCCTCGCAGCGAATTGAAATCACGCAGGTGGATTGACCAACGCTAGGTCACTCTTCTTTTCGCCACCCTCCACTCGTGGAGGGGCGGACGCTAGTCCGGGAAGGTTCTTCCCTCTTCGGACGCAAGGTAATGTATGTACAGACGTTTTGACGAGCGACTAACGTTTTTCCAGGCGTCTTTCTGATTCGTCCATTGAATTTGACCCAATAAAAAGCACCTCCCCGGCCCCGATAGGCCGACCCTCCGCAGAGCAGAGGGTATCGAGTTCCGTTTTGCCTGCCATTGCGCAATCCTATCGCTTGACTTTCTCCGGTTTGATAAAGTGGCGGCGATACTTTTCTTCGAGCAATTTCTTGTTGGCACGTTCTGGGTCGACGCGGCTCCAGGTTTCCGTAAAGACGCGCGAACGAACAATACGATGGACCTTCGCTTCGCGATCATACCAACTGGCGTAGTAGTCTCCGCGATGTGGGTCCTTCCGCGGTTTCTTAGCCTGGTCTTTTTCAATAAGGCTCCAGGCAATGACGTGAAAGCGCGCATAGTCGGGTGACCATTCGTAGAAGATTACCTGGTCATACGAGTGTCGGCCCAAGTCGTCGTAGTAGTGATTCAGTTCGATAAGATCGACAGTTTCCGAGATTTGATCGCGAAGAAACACCATCTTGCACTTGGATGGATCACCTTCTGTACAATCCTTACAAGGCACCGCAACAACTTGTGTTCGTGCGCCAGGTCCCGAAGCAACAGCACTAGTCTGCATTGCGAAAAGAGGCAAAGTTACAAGAACGCTAGCGGACAGTAAAGGCAGTAGAATGCACTCGAAAAACGTTCTCGGCCGGTTGGAAAGCACAATTGCTGTCATCGTTTCTTCTCCTCTTCTCCGATTGGACCTGGAGCCCAAGCGCTGTAGAGAGGAGAATAAATTGTGGTTCGACGCAATTGTTAGTCAGTCGGATCCAGCACAGTGCCATTTACGGGTAGTGAATTCAGGGTACAGCCGTGCAAGCCACACTGAACACTGGATGCATACTGAGTACTGGCGATTTTGCGGAACGAGTCCTGGCAAAAGTTGGATCGTAAGCGATCAAGAACCACAGTCTTTTTCGTTTCTCTACGAGTGCTTTGGACAATGATTGATCTGCAACTTGCAAGCCGATGTGGCTTGGAAATCGTTGAGAAGTCCAGTGAGAGAAAAGGGAATTCACCCGCTGGATTTGCTCTTAAAAGAACAACCATATGGTGGCGATTCCTCATCACATCCGCTGATGTGCGTCGTGTTGTTGGCTCTAAGAATTACTTTCCTGTCTGGTGAAAACAAGAAAGAACCTGAATGCAGAGGAACCAACGATTTTTAGCGATGCCTTGGGTGGTTCGGATGTGTTCAACTCACACAAAACCAAATCGGACAATTCGCACTAATTACAGATCTTCGGCAAGCGTGTCCAGAGGAGTTGAGTCGAAGCTCGTGAATTAAGAGATCAGATATTAGGAGTGGCTAAGCGTGTTCCGACCAACCTTGTTCGATTAGCCTTTGCTGAGGGCGATACCTCGATTTGTAATTGAGATGGGTGTTTTCCGCCACGTAGTACCCCAAATAGAGCCACTTTCGCCCGAGTTGTAAGGTGAGCTGGATCTGTTGCAGAATTGCGTAGGTGCCCGGGCTCAAGTCTGAGACGGCGGGATCAAAAAAACAATAAACGGCCGACAATGCATCTTCGCCAACATCAGTTATCGATACTGCCTTCAAATCGTTGTCAATCCACAGGCTGATCTCGATCGATTGGCAGGGAGCGTTGAGTAAAAACCCTCGATAATCCTCCTCGTTCAATTCAGAATCGCGCCGGTCTAGACCTCTTTGTCTGCGATGCTCGTTGAATAAATGAACTCGTAGATCATCGACGACTGGATCGGAGATTCGCGTTTCGAAGTTGGCATCACCCTTCTTGGCAGCCCTTCTTTGAGAACGGTTGGGCGTGAAGCTCGCCGCTTCGACCCGTGTCGCCTCACAGGCTTGACA
>JBCCEO010000360.1:0-7826 GCA_039030255.1 Planctomycetota bacterium
CGACTGTTTTGCGGAAACCAACAAGCGCACACGATCGAGTACCAATCGTATCAACCATTTCGGTTTAGCCGACTTCCCTGTTTTAGGAGTGCTATCGGACACGAAAACCGGACGATGTTTTTCAGAGATTTCCAGCGATCGGACGTTCTTGAGGAATTCTCGCAAAGATTCGGCGAATTCACGCCGTTGCCTGGAAAGCTTCTGCCCGATCTCCTCTTCGCCGAGCCCCGTCTCCTCAAGGAGCATGCGCAGCTGAGCCCAAGCACCAATTCGATAAAGAGTCGCGGCAACGGCGAGCTGAATTTCAGCATCGTTTTGAACGGCCAATTCCAAGAGTTCCCGTGAACCAACTTTACTGCAGCAGAATCCGCGTAGCCATAAAGCCAACTTGCAGTATTCGGGATCCCTTCGGCTAATTGCCAGCAGACTTAAAACTGCCGCAGGCTGCCTCATCTGAATGAAGCGGATTACTTTGCGATGCGGGAGCAACCAAGTCGAAGAAGGCTCTGAAGGCATGTCCGCACAAATTCTCTCGTAACCGCTAAGGACTTTGTAGTCTCGCGCATAGATTCGATACTTGGTTCCGCCAAGTTCGTAAACTTCCCCGCAAGCGAAACTCTGCTCTGGAATGAAGAGACGAGGAATAGGCTGTAGATGGCTCACGGCTGCAATTTAACTCTCGGCAGTAGCAACGCGCTGCCTTTGTTGGATCACCAGTCGACGGGGTGCTGTTCGTTCCGCTCTGTAAAGGCTTCGTAGCGAGCGTCACAAAAACGATCTGTCATGCCTGCAATATAATGTCCCGCTGCAAGTTCGACCGGATAATTCTGCGGCGGTTTTGCGTATTCGGCTCCCAATCCAACCGTCGACACTCCGTCCGATTTCTTTTCTGCAGCAGACTCCGCAGCAGTAACTCGTGCCCGAAATCGTTCAGGCAAGAGCTGTGGACGATTCACCAAACACTCGAACAAATGTCGAACCCGAGTTGCGGCACGCTCGCGAACTTCAATCAACTCCGGGTGACGATAGACTCGATCGAATAGGAACTGTCCTAACTGCTCCTTTTCCGAAGCGACTACAGGCGATAAATCCAATTCCAATTCAAGCTGCCGTACCGACAGCTGACTCATGCCTCGCATAGGCGAGAGTTTTTCCGCTGAAGTTTCCAATACGTCTGCCACCTGAACGTCGATCAGGCTGTGAATCAGCGACTTCTGCCTAGCCTGCGCTGTCACTCCTAGCGGAATTCGGCCCTCCGTCCATCGCTTGGCCCGACGCACAAGATCGAGGTCCTGAAGATCGTGAAAGTCGAGCAGCCCCAGTGTCAATGCGTCGTCTACATCGTGCGCGTTATAAGTCAGACTATCAGACAAATCAACAACCTGCACCTCAAGGCTGGGTGTCAACCCCGAGTGCGTGATTCTAAAATCTTGGCCAGCCAAAACTTCTTTTGTCAAATTCAAGCCTGGGTAGGGCGTGTAACGCGTTTCGAGTTCCTCGGCCAGCACCAGGGCGAATTGATTATGCGAAAACCCACCCTGCTCAGCCAGACATGAATTCAAAGCAGCCTCGCCACTGTGACCAAAGGGCGGATGACCGATATCGTGCAACAGAGCCAATGCTTCGATCAGATCCTCGTTCAGCTTCAAGCCGCGACCTATCGTTCGAGCGATCGTCGCGACTTCCTGCGTATGCGTTAGCCTTGTGCGATGGTAATCGCCTCGATCACCTGTGAAGACTTGCATCTTTCCGCTTAGCCGTCGGAAGGCCGAACTATGCAATACTCGATCGCGGTCGCGCTGGAACGGGCTTCGATGTAGATGCGTGGGCTCTTCGAACCGACGCCCAGCAGATTCAACTGCAAAGGTGGCGTAGGAGGCCAAGAGAATCTGCTCCCGCTCAGCCCAACTACATTCGCGAGCAGAGACAGGACGCTGCCGAAACTGTTCCGTGTTCTCCAATTTCAATACTCATCGACTTAAGTTCTATTGCTAGCAACCGGCGGAGGATAGCTCGCCGTTGGTAGAGGTTAGGCCAGCGCCAGTAGATTCGGCCGATCGAATTCAGCCGCGAATTCGCGTGATCGCATTATTTTTTCGTCTAGCGCTGCAATGGAAGAATAGAATTTTGCGATCAAGAAACCAAGGTCAACTCTCGCCACAAGTAGTATTCTCAAGAAGACAATAACGCAATCTGGGCCGGATTTGAGTTGGCCGGGTAAAGATTCGCATGAGCCGCAACACTCCGCTACATTCGACTTAGACTGGACACTTAGTTCAGTCGGAATCGGCTTCAGGCTGTGGAAGTAAGTTTTCGTACTGCAGCAAATGTAAAAGCCAGCGGCTAGTCTCAGTTTCCAAGTCTGGATAGGCGCTGCCTCGGGGCCCGGCTACGTTCAGTACTTGGATCGACTCCGAAAGTATCCAATCGACGGTAGGCTGAAGCTCCTTTTTTCGATCAAGCCGAACACGCATCAAGGGCTTGCCCAGGTCCTTGGCAATTCGATGCGTCAGCAACGTGCCCCCGCTAAGCCGCTCACGATAGAGGATTAGTGTCCCATCGGAATCGATTACGTTTTGTCGTGTCCGCTGCGCATAATCGCTGGAACGCATTTCCTGCAAATTGTATTTGGCCGGTACCTGCCCGTCCTCCGACAGCCTTCCCTTGGGACACCAGCCCCCATGCGGAATCCCCAACTCCAAGGCAACATCCAAAGCCGCTCGATCGACTCCAGTTTGCCCGCCTGAAACAATTTTTTGAATCCCGTGGAATTGGCTCATGGCACGAGTTCCAATACCGGCTGAGGCACAAAGCCCCAATGCTGATTCGGCGCGGAGCAAAACTCCAGGACCTCGTCACGCGTCGGATGCTTAACTTGCTGACGCACACAATGTAAGGCAATACCACTTTGCTCCGACTTGGATCGCGGTCGCCCCTTAGCTGAGAAGTGGGCGCCGTATTTTGTATCGCACAAAATTGGAAAACCAAGCTCGGCCAATTGCACTCGAATCTGATGTTTACGCCCGGTGATAAGATTCACTTCGACCAACGTACAATTAGCTGCACGACCGATTACCCGAAGCTCCAATCGGGCTTGCTGAATCGGATACGCAGAAGTTTTCCCGGCTGAGGCTGGCTGCTTGTTTGTCTTGGGCCGTTTGGATTCGATCGGAGCATTCACTACTTCCATTCGATGCATACTATCGTTTTTTTTCATCCAGTGAACGACTTCGGTTGCCTCGGAAAACCCATCTAGTTCGCCTTCCACGCAGGCCAAGTAACGTTTTTGCATCTGCTGGCGACGGATCTGGTCCGAGATCCTTGATGCGGCTTTGCTGGTTCGGGCAAGAATCAGAACCCCAGAAACGCGACTATCCAGGCGACTGACTACGCCAACAAACACATTCCCAGGCTTCGAATACTTTCGCTTGAGGTAGCTCGCCGCCAACTTGGCCATCGAGGCCTCGTCCGGTTTGGCACCTTGCGTCACGATACCCGCCGGCTTATCCACCACCAGCAGGTGGTTGTCTTCGTAAAGGACGGACTGGGGATCAAGCATTTGCATGGCGGGATTCATACTCGCATTTTACGCCAGCACACAGGCATCCGTGAGCCCACTACTTAGCCAAGCCGATTTGGAGGCCGCTACTTGGAATCCATTTTGGACTCGATCCGCTGCAACACTTCCAAAATCCGTTCGAGCACAGGCTGATTTGACGAATCGGTTCCTACGGGTGTGCTTGGCAGTTTGGCAAGCTCCTCGTTGCTGCCAACGATGAGGTCACGCTGCTTGAGGATTGCTTCCTTAAACTCACGCCCGTTTTCAATGCCAGTCAAATGAATGAGGGAGCCCACAGCCGACTGGCCCGCAGTTTCAACCGATAGCGACTCCACTTCGAAGGCTCGCATGATAGGACCTTGCACAACGCCGACGTCCGTCAGTCGATCCAGCGGAACCGCTTTTTCGACTTTCACAAAAATGCCTTTTGATACTCTCAGCGTTCGACTGGTCAAAGTGGCTTGATGCGTGTCCAAATACATCTTGGTGAGGATTCGGCCAACAAAGAACCATATCGGAATTAGTGGGATGCCAATGACCGTAACAGCCATCCCAATGATGCCGCTCATGAGCCAGTAGGTTGCAACTTTATCGTTGAATTTCGCTTCCCAAACGACCTTTTCTTCTTGGCTCATGCTTCAATTCTCTCTTGGTATCACTGGGAAATAATGGGCAAAACTAAGAACCCTTTGCGGCTCGCTACAGGATAGGCCGCGCCGAAAGTCGCAGGGGGCGCGGCAGCGAACGGAATGCAAGCAAAATAATAGCTGCAAAAGCGAACACGGGGCAAAAGGATTGGAAAACAGTTGAAAACTCTTTCTGGCTTGACGCCAGGAGCACAGATTGGCTAATCCGCATCTATCGAATCTATATCTATGCAAAATCTTGAGCCTATTTCAGGAATTGCAAGAAGATTCGTTCGAATTTCTCGCCGTTTGCGAAGGGTTCTGAGAACCAGGGAAAGATAGGCAAGTCCGTCGGAGGATCTGGTGGAAAAGACGTTTCCACAAGCCCAAACACATTTCAGCAGCTTGCGCGCGGCCTGCCGCTCGCGCTCTTGCACGGGCCTGCGCTCGCTCGTTCTCTGCGCGATCTGTCTTTCGCTATTGGCCAGCTCTGGTTGCCAGCGTCGTGCGTACAACGATTTGTACATTGAAAACATGGCGGCCGAAATCCGCGACTTGGAAGACCAACTCTACGCCTACGACCACGAATACCGCCTGCTGGAACAAGAGCTAGATTCGCTGCGAACGGAAAATGCATCCTACTTGCAGGGTGGGACAACAAACTCTAGCGGCAAGAAACCACTCGAATTCTATTCGCCAAACCGAAAGCCAGAAACGGTCACGCCCAAGCCAGCGCCTTCGATTAGCGATTCCCCCAGCGATGGCTCGCGATCGGGCGGATCCACTACCAGCCCGAACCCAATTGAGTTCTCGGGTGAGAGTTCTAGCGAGTTACCCAACCCATCACGATCTGACTTGCCCGACGCATCCCGTTCCACAGTACCAAACACGCGGCCCTCGTTGCCGGACGCGCGCTCCACACTTCCCAATCCATCAGGCTCTGGACTTCCATCAGGCTCTGGACTTCCATCAGGTTCTGGATTGCCAAATCCGCCGGGTTCGACGCTCCCTGATCCCACGGGTTCGGGCGCAAGTTTCCCGAGCGAACTACTTGTGCCGCCGACCATTGAACCAGGTACTCCGATGCCTCCCCCGATGACATCAAACGGCGGACGCATTAACCCAAGCGGGCCAGATAACGCGTTGGAGTTAAATTTGAGTCAAGTTGAGGTGCCTGCCCAACTCGCCTCGCAACGTACTCAAGTCGATGAGGAAGAGTCCTACGAACCGGCATTTGGCGGCGCCACGTTGACTCCGGCCAAAGAAGAAATTCGCGACACTCGGGTCGTTGAACTAGCCTTCCATCCAACGCTGACGCGTGCAGCCAACTTTGACGCACAGACGGACGACGATGGTCTATATTTGGTGCTACAGCCAAAAAATGAAGCAGGACAAGTCGTCCCCATTGCTGCCGACCTCAGCATTGTCGTTTTAGATCCAGCACGAACGGGTAGCGAAGCCAAGATTATTCGACGCAATTTCTCGGCGAATGAGATCAAGGAAAAGATGCAATCCGCAGGACGGAATCAAGGAATCCATTTGACGATGCCTTGGAGCGGTCCAGATCCAATTGCAGACCGGGTGATTGTCTTTGCTCGCTATTCCTTCCCGGATGGACGACAAGTCATTGGTGAAAAGACAATCTTTACTTCGTCCGAAGGCGGGCTCAAAACCGTCTGGGCTCCTCGTAGCCGAAACGGCGGCGAGATAGCGACTGGAGTCCGAACCGCTGGCGGCTCATTCAATCGGGACTCTTTAGAATCCCAAGTCCGAAACGCCGCGGCGCAATCCGACCCTAACAGACCCGAAACACATGTGGTTCGTCCTTCCGTTGGTTCCAGCAATTCCGCGAATGCGCCCGCTCCTTCTTTCCAGCCGCGCGGACACTAGCGCAGGCTTCAATTGACCAGAGCCTAAATCCTGCACGCTGCTCTTAAGAGCTCGAGGGCAAATCAAAGATTCAAATAGTTGGATTTAGCTCTTCCCGTGCTGTCGCACGCCCCTCCCAGAAGTCCTCGTTAAACTCGGAAGAGGGGAAGGCTCGTTGAGGGGGCTCAGTCAAGTTGGATTTGCCCTGGTAAGAGCTCGGACCCACTGACGACGCGGGCTGCGCCTGGTAAGATATCTGCCGTCGACCCGCTATTCCATTTCTCCCAATCGCCCCAGTACTTCAAGTCGACTCACCAAGTCCTGTGGCCTGAACCAGAGCGGCACTGACCGCTAAAAAACATGTCAAGCAATACTGAGGACACCGCCAGCCTCAAGCAGGAAATCCGGACGGCCGCCCACGCGAATCGTAAGGCTCAAGAAAACAAGGACGCGGTAAGTACCGAAATCGTCAACGGCTTCATGGCTCTGCCGGAATATGCAGCAGCCAATACAGTCATGTTCTATGTCGACGTGCGGGATGAAGTCCGAACTCGCCAAGCACTTCCCGAAGCCATTCAAGGTAACAAACGCATTGTGATTCCCTACTGCGTCGACGGTGAACTCGAGTTATTCCACCTCGAATCGATAGACGAGCTCGATATCGGGATGTACAAGATTCTTGAGCCGAAATCTGAGTTGCGAACCGTTGAGAGCAAACGGCTCGCGCCAGAGGATCTGGATCTAATCATGGTCCCAGGAGTAGCCTTCGACAAAACAGGCGGACGCACCGGACACGGCAAAGGTTATTACGACAAACTTCTGGAACACGCGCGCCCCAATTGCCCTCTGATTGCCCTCGCGTTCGAATGCCAAATCTTCCCGAGCATCCCCTGCGAGTCGCATGACATTTACATGGACAAAGTGGTCACAGAATCAGCCGTATACGACGGCAAAGGCCGCTCCTAGTCGCTTGCGAATTCCGGAAACGACTAATCTCGAACCGAGAATCAATACTGAACAGCAACTTGGCGATTTGAAACTCTTTAGTCAGCTACGTTTGCTTAGAACAGACAGGGCCAGAAGGTATTGAGTTCACTCTCCAGTTTATTGTTCAGAACTAACTAGTTGGGCGGAGTAACGAGATAAGTTCGGAAAACATGCCTGGGCACGATAGCGCTGGGGGCGAGATGTGCGGATGTCAAAAGGAACGCCAGTCGCAGACGAGCGCCCCGCCAAAGTCCCAGAGCGTCGAGCAATTCGCCGCAGCACTTTGAGAATCCTCCAAGCCCTCGACCTCAGCAAACTGCACTAGCCGCGAAAAAACACTTCGTGCACTTCGAAATCATTCCCGAAAGATTTTTTAAAAAGTACAATCCATGGTCCAAGATTTTGCATCCGTTGTCGAAGACACATACGCGGAGGGGTTTCGAAGTATTTATGCTGAATTCCTTATCACTGCCCGCGACCGCAAGTGGCTGGATCATTGTTGCAATGCGGTGACAGGGCATGCTAGCAGCACGATCATGTGTGATTCAGAAGTTGGCGTTTCACGAGTCCTGGATGGAACTTCTGTAGGTCAAGAAACACCGGACGGCCGAATTGGCGCGGTCATCCAAGTGCACGTGCCGCGTTTTCGAAAAGATCGGGAGAGTCATCTAGAAAAAGTACTGCTGGCCCGAGTTGGCCAAAACGTAATGACCTGCCCAACGGCTGCTTGCTTCAATCGGATTGATTCCGAAACCTACTTCAAACTCGGACGCAAAGTTGCGTTC
>JBCCEO010000361.1:0-7795 GCA_039030255.1 Planctomycetota bacterium
GTAAAGGATAAAGAGTCCCAAATCGGCCTTGTCGAATCCTGGCCGATTGTCTGACGGCGAGAAACGCCCACGCTAAGGGCAGCATCGCCCCTTAATCAAACTCAGGATTTTCGCTAAAACCTTCTTCCGATGTGGACGCAGAGATATTGATGCTATTGAGCACATTACCAATATTGTGCAAGACATCAGGTGCAACCACTGCGATGCCAGCTTTCCGTGCCATTTCCTCGCGCTTCGCCGGGTCGTCCTTTTCGAGCGTGAATTCTTTCTTAACGGCGAACCAGTCGAGCCATCTGTAATCGGAACGATATCCGATTGGACGCGAAATGTGATGCTGCCTTTCTAATCGTTGCTTGGTGCCACACGGAATCTGGGCCAGTTCTGCAACCCATCGCGGATTTTGTCTTTGTTCTTCGGACACGTCGCCTCACATTGAAGAATTCTGGGGACTCTTCGGCAAGTTCATCCCGCTGGTAGCCCCTCTTCTTCTCAAGTGCTTTTCTTACCCACATTTCTCATAGACTTCTTTAGTTCGCTCAAACGGCAAACGGTACTGTAGGTTCGAAGCTAAGAAGATCCACAGGTTTGCGCCCCGTGGGGCTGCCCATTTGGAATACAGCATACTGATCATCTGATTTCTGAACGAAGACAGGTGACAAATCGGGCTGATTGTCAATCCATTGCAGCTGCTCAAAGCTGTAGATCTCTAGTTGGCCGCAAACGGCGACTCAATCAAAACTAGTCGGCGTTGAATTGTTGTGAAAAGGGGCGTTTGTGCATTGGCTATATCCTGCAATTCGCTGTTACCAGGTTCGCGTGCCAACGAAAACGGCGATGCTGAATCCATTCCAGGCCCTTTGCTTCACATCGTTAAACACCCATACCCCCTAAGTTTCGCGTGAGGATGCTAGCAAGAGCCCGCTTAAGGAAGAGAAAACGCATTTTCGACAAGGTTTACCTAGAGTGACTCAATTCTTTTTGGCTGACCATCCGATACTACCCGCACAACCAGAATTTCATGCGTGCCCCTAGTCTGTGGTGGCTGGTGTGCGTGGGGGCAATTCCGTTTGCTACGGTGGAAGGTAGTTTGATGTCGTTGCAGAATTTTACTTGGCGAGTAATCGCGGTTCTAACCGCAATAGTAGCCAGTCCAGCAGCGCTTGGGCAAGTGTATCACCCATTAGGTGATGTTCTCGATGTGGATCCGGATTGGCAATGGTTTGCACCGGTAGATGTCGAAGAGATGTTGGAACGATCTCCTCGCAAGGCAGCCGCGCATGGCTGGTTTGCGGCGTATGATCGAACCAATCTATGGGTATCCCGTCCGAGTGTAGAACTCTCAGCCGGTCGCGGTGACTTTGGCTGGGGAAATCGATGGGATGTCGGTTTTATGAATGATAAGGACTCCGGATGGCTTGTAAGCTTCCGAAGCATGGGCGGCCCCAACACGTACGACCGTATAACGGTGAACCGTGTGGACCGAATTAATGCGAATGATACGGGAGATCCTGCCAACCCGATTCTGCCACCTGAAGATCGCAATGATCCTCAACTCGGCTACCGAGCTTACGTCTTGGGGGATAGTCTTAACGTCGCCGGGCTCACGAACTTTGAGTTAAATAAGACGTGGCGTCGCTCGCCTTACCGTTATGGTGGAATGTTGGAGCCGATGGTCGGCTTCAAGTACTCCACGTTTAACGACACGGCCTTGAATGAAGACTATTTTCGTTCGGTCAACCAGATCAGCGTACCAGGTGGTGTGCTGGCTGACTTGGGTGTAGAAACCCTGATTTCAGACACGACTACAATCAAGAATCAAATGGTTGGTGGCCAGCTTGGAGCTCGCTACTTTAATCACAGTGGCCGCTGGACTTTGTCTGGCGAATTCCGAGCCTTCGGAATGGCGAACTTCCAGTCACGCCGTTACGAGCGACGGGTTGTAACCACGGAATACACCGGCATTGCGGGAACTGTTGTTATGACGGACGCCAATACTGGTACCAGTTTCGTCCAGTCCAGCAACAACGAATTCGCATTCGGGTTCGAAGCACGTGCTGAGGCGGCTTACTCCGTCACGAACTTCTTCCAGCTTCGAGGCGGGATCGACGTGATCAACTTCGCCAAGGGGATATGGCGAGGACAGAACCCTGGCTTTGGCGACGGCTTCGTTCAAGACCAGGATGTGCAGATCGCTGGCTTCACATTCGGGGTTAGCATTAACCGCTAAAGCAGGCTGACCCGTTTCAACGCTTTGTGAAGCAGGGTCACCTTTCAAGCGCCAAGCAACCTTCCACTGGTTGATAGAGATTGAGCCCGAGCACTTGTGCTCGGGCTCACTTTGTTTCCCCAGTATCTTATTCAGCGTTGGCCGCTTCGTCGTCCTTCGAATCCTTGGCCTTATCCCAAAACGCAATGGCAAAGCCAACCAGGATGACTGCTGCCATGATGGCTGGCGAAAGCCAAAAATCTTTCCACTGGGCCATCGTGCTTGTCAGCAATTCTTGATTTAGTCCCTCGGGTAGAGAGCGCGTGAACATACTTCCAAAAGTTTCTAGGAAGCTCAGCGACTCGCCACTTTGCGACTCAGTAAGCGCGTCCCCAAATTCTTTTGCGTTCGAAACTGACTTTCCGTAGTCGCCAATTGTTGCGCTCCAGCCGAACAAATCGTTACCCATAATCTTATAGCCGATAAACATCCCAACACCTTGCGTGAGGAAAACTAGCAAAGCTTGTGCCTGCCCTCGAATTTCCTTGGGTGCCTTTTGGTCTGTGTACATAAAGCCAGTGACAAAAAAGAAGTCATAACAAATACCGTGGAGTGCAACTGCTAAGAGCAGCATCCATGTTGTTTGGTCGGGGGCACCGAAGGCAAAAAGCAAATATCGAATGGACCAACAAGCCATCCCGATCAAGATCATGACCTTGATCCCAAGCGTCCTAAAGAAGAACGGGATGAGTAGCATAAAGATGATCTCTGACATCTGCCCAATCGTCATGGTCGCCCCAACAGCAGCAAAGCCAGTTTGCCCCAGGAACTGCGATGTGCTGCCATAATAGAACGCCAGCGGAATGCAGATTAGTGTCGAACAGACCGCGAAGACGAGGAAGTTAAAATCTCCCAATAACTTGAAAGCATCCAGCATAAAGATGTTGCGGATGTCCATCGGCTTGCCCCGCAATGGCGGCGGAGTGTTAGGCAGCATAAAGCAATAAACGCCAAGAGCCAGGGAACAGATAGCTCCGAGCCAAAAAATTGTAAAGCTCCCATCCCAGCCCGTGATTCCTATCAAAAGCCCTGCCACAATCCAGCCGATGGTTCCCCAAACACGGATGACAGGAAACTTGTCCTGACTTGGAATGTGAGTAAACGCAATCGTGTTACCCAATCCGAGTGTTGGCATATAGCAAACCATGTAGGCCAAAATCAGCCAGACAAACAAGTTACCGCTCTCGGCGCCCTGCGCACCAACGATTGGAATCATGCACATGATCCCGCCACCAATCAGCATGAGGACGCCAAATACTTTTTCCGACGAGAAAAAACGGTCTGCGATCAAACCCAGAAAGAGTGGCGCGAAGATCGCCGCTATGGGTGCAGTCGCGTAAGCGTTTGCCGTAAAATCCCCCAAAGCTCCGTTGCCCATTGCCAAGCCAAGAGTTGCAAACCAAGCGCCCCAAGCAAAGAACTGAAGAAACATCATGATCGACAACTTGGCTGTCATCGAGGAATCTTGGGCATTCTCGTTCATTACTAAAACTTCTATGAAAACGGAAAGGAAACACCGCTACAGGATTAGACAGGATGGCAGCGGAGGAGTGATGGCGAGATTCTAGCCGATAAAGTCCCACGTTTGAAGCATTTGCGGCGCATTTGCCAGTCTTCTACTGGCTTTTCACTGCGAGAACTAATCCTAACAGCTTCGGAATCTGATTGGCAATTGAGGCAAAGGAATTAGAGGTTAGGGCAACAGACCGCGGCAAAGGCTTCGCCATCGAGGGAAATACAGAATCGTCACCAAGGATAACCGACTTTTCATTTCTTTCTGCGGCTACCAAATGACCGCCGATTGGTTGTCACAATCCAGAAGTCGCCTCAGCGGCGCGGACTTCGAGTCCATAATTTTTGCCGGCATCAAGCCAACTCCGATTCACCGCATGGCGTTTTTTGCACGGCCCCAGTTGACGTTCTATACTTCCCCACATAGGGGCATTTGATTCAGCTTGAGGATTTCTAACATGCCCGCCACTGCAAGAATTCTACCTGTTTTTTGCTTGATGCAAGTAATCGCTATCGTGTGTCAGGCGGACGCTATTCTTCTTCCGTCATCTATTACAGCCCAGGGAAGTTTTACAAATGCTTCCGCCCTGGTTGGCGACAGTGTGATTCCATCCGAAGGAACTTCATGGACCGCGCCGACCAATCTGTATTGGTCGGGACAAACTGGCGAATCGGGAGTCGTATTCACCTATGATTTTGGCGCGCCCGTGACGATTACCGAGTTGCAGATTTCAACGGACAATAATGATTCATTGGGCTTTGAAGTATCGAACGACAATATTTCGTATTCTCATTTAGCTCAGATAACCATCGGTGATGGGGAGATATTTTTCGGCATGGACACGATGTCGAGTGATTCAACGCACGCGGAGTACGAACCGAACTTTGATTTCGCTCCGGCTACCGGACGCTACCTAAGGTTCTATGCACGGGCCGGTGATGGGAATTTCTCAGTGGGAGAAGTCCAGGCCTTCGGATTTGTGGTCCCAGAACCGTCCTCATTCTGCATTGTTAACTTTGTCTTCGCGACCAGCGCGCTCTGCCGTCGAAGAAAACTCGAATTTCGATAGCTTACTCTCGCCTTCCCAACTTCTTGTGCTGAATGTTGCCAATCCAGCCAAGGCTTTCAAAACGCCATTCGACGCCAAAGCCACCAAACTCGATAGGCGCAATCTCCGCGTCTTCCGGGTGTTCGAAAACGCCAAGCTGCTCGTCATTCATCCAAATGGATATAGTCGAGTCTTCAACTCGAACGCGCAAACGATTGACCTCCTGGAAGGGCCCTTCCATCTCTCCACCAATATAGTGCTCGACTTTGCCAAGCTGCTCTGGCGTCCAACCTGGACCGCGGTAGCCAAATCCTTCGTATGCGGCAATGCTCCAGCCACCCATCGTATTGACCCCCAGGACATAGGCAGTATCTGGCTCATTCCAGCTCTCAGTCATCGACTTGCATCGCAAATAGACATGCATTCCACGTGATTCTCCCGGAATCGATGCGTGGAAAAAATCCTTCGTCGCAGACAACATCTTGAAGTCAAATTCAACTTCATAGTTGCGCCAAGTTTTGTCACCGTTTCCGGTGATTGTCATTCCGCCTCGCCCAGCGCCACCGTGCCCGTAATTAAAACCAGGACGCACTTTGCCGAGTGCAGTAAATCGATTCTGCTCAGGGTCAAAAGCCCAGTCTGTTCTCCAGTGTTCCCACTTCAAGTTGCTGTGCTCGCTGGTTGGCGCCTCCACTGCCGGGCCTTGATTCACTTCAGCACCAGGAAACGGATTCGGAATATCTGGCGCTGCCTGCATTGGGCCTCTTTGCTTTCTTCCGAATGCAATTCCTTTGCGCTCGATGTTCTCAATCTGGCTAACTGGAATTTGAAGCGTTCCGAACTCGGTTTCCAATTTCAAGTGCGGCAAAGCAAACTTGCCGGTCAATCGATCGCCACCAATAAAAGTCAGCATAACTTCCGTCGGAACGCGCGGACTGTTTTCGATAGATTGCAACTTATCAGAGGGTACAACGGGGCCCCGCGAGAGTGTATCGGTATGAATGGACAAGGACTCCGGTTTGACGCTACCGAAAATCACCGAACCATCCGACAACTTTGCTTGAACCTGCCAGTCAGATGCTTCCAATTGCAAACTACAGACGCATGCGCAAGTGATAATAGTAATGGATCGGATACTGAGCATTGCTTTCAAATCTACCTAGTTGAGACCATGCACCTAGAACGAAAACCCTTAACTAGTTTAGCAGCATTCTTCGCGTGACTTTTCCGCAATTCGCACCTCAAACTGCATAAAGCCTTTTCCAACTCGTCAACTGACCTTTCCACAGCTAGCATTTGCCAACGACAAACAGCGAGATAGGACGCGACTGACGTAAAACTACCTTGAGGTCGTCATTCCACTTCTGTAATCTGCGTCCCCATGCCCCTCAATGAGAAAAGGAATTGAGTCATGACAACTGCTCCTATGAGAATTCTCCTGAGCCGGGCAGGAAGTCAGCAATTACGGATCATTTTCCGCTTTTTGAGTGCCGTCCTATTCTTCGAGTCATTCTGCGCGAGCGCCCAAGCACAAGAGACGCCAGCAATTGAAGCTCAAGCAAGCCTGCCAGCAACCGCTCCCACGCCTAAAAGCACAAACTTGGACGTGCCCTACTCTTCGTATTTTAGCGAACCAGATAGCGGTTCTATCCTAAAGCCATCGGCTCGTCTTACTCTACAACCGGAGCCAGTCGAGGAGTCACCAGAGTTTGTCGAGCTTCCATCAGTAGGTTCTGAAGCTGTTGAGCACTCAATTGAGTTAGCGGAAGAATCCTATTTGGTAGAAGTCTGCGAGTGTGGAGATTGCGACTCTTGTGAGGCGCGAAGACAAGTAAGCTTCGGCGATTGGCTTGGCTACAACTCAACAGACTCAGATACAACATGGTTGATCGGTGATGGAGATGAGCTGGGTATCTTCAGCTTGGAAAACTATCCTCACTTAAGTATGGATGATGATAGCGCGATCATGCTGGGTATGTCCATTCATTGGGTCAATGGGCCAATCGCTACCGATCTGCCACCTCGCTTGTACGATTTGGCTTTGGCCTACCAACGAAGGAAAGTACTTTCTTCTCAGCTGATTTACGATATGCGGGTTGGAGTCGGGGCCTTTACGGACTTTGAAGGTAGCGTGCGGAAAGGCATTCGATTCCCTGGACATTTCGTTAGTTACTTTGAGTGGGATCCTTATTTCATTACCGTGTTGGGTGTCGAAGCTCTGGATCGTGACGACATCAGCGTTTTGCCCGTAGGTGGTTTTGTCTGGCGTCCGAATCGCAATTTGGTGATCGAAGCCGTATTCCCGCGACCGAAGATTCACCATCGGATCTTTTCTAACCACAATTTGTACCTGGGCGGAGAGCTAGGGGGAGGTACGTGGGCCATCGAACGTGACGGCGGCTGGAACGACAATGCGACCTATCGTGATTTGCGCCTCATTTTAGGAGCCCACGACCTGAGCGACGACTCGTCTTGGGAGTTCGGCTGGTCCTTTGCTCGCGAATTGAGCTATCGTTCCGGATTTGGAAACTATGAACCAGACGATACTTTTCTACTTCGCATACGCCATCTCTACTAGCGAGCGACGCTAGCTACGAACGCTGAAACTCCAGAGACCCAGCTAAGGAAATGTTTGGCACCAGGCAAAAAGAAAGTCAGCTTGATTCCTTGGCGTGACTTATGGCAGTGCACTCTAATGCATCAAAAAGCCATATCTTTAGCAATCCCCCCGAATTGATTGCGTGAAATGCAATTTCCAAAGATCCTTGTCCTCGAATGCGCTGAGCTAGGCTTCTACGAATCGTGCGTCGCGTACGCAGCCCGAAGAACACGCATTGCGATCGCTGAATCGGCTGTAAAAAGCGCTTGGCCTTTGCTGTATTCATTGCCTGCCAAGCGCTTTTTACAGCCGATTCAGCGATCGCAATGCGTGTTCTTCGGGCTGCGTACGCGACGCACGATTCGTAGA
>JBCCEO010000362.1:0-7781 GCA_039030255.1 Planctomycetota bacterium
CGCTGTTCCAACCCGGTATGCACAAGAGTGCTCTGGTTGCAATGTTCCTGGCGACTCTTGAGTTAACAAGGCACCACGGACTGCGCACCGATCAAATGGACGCTGGGCATCCTCTCTACCTGCTTGGCAGCGAAGATTTTCAGAAGGAGTTGGATGTCGCGAAGTTAGACAGTCTTTCTTTCGAGCAAGTCGCTAACTCCAATCTACCAGTCTCGCCACGCTAGAATTTTAAATCTAGAACTCATCCGTTCCGGTCTTCCCTGCAGGATTTTCGCCCCCGACCGTGACCGCTGCCTTTAAGCCCAGCAGCATGTTCGAGATTTTTTGCGGGTTCAATCTTCTTATTTAAACGCAGCATCGAGTGATCCAACGCTGTTGGAATCACTTTTTCTAGGCTCGTCACCAAGCAAGCTAAAAAACCACTGCAATGCCGCTACCCGATTGTGAGTTCGTGATTTGCCAGGGTCCCGACTGTCAACGAATGCAGGCAAACCGAAGTAAATACCCAGGACCAGACCAATCGCAAGCGCACCGGTAACCCAGCCCGGGATACCCCCGCTGGTGGTAGGACGCTGATTGTACTCTGCTAGGATTCGGGCTTCAGCTTGAGCATGCTGCTCATCATCGTTTTCAATGATCTCGGCCTTAAGTTCTTCGTAGCTGGGCATCGCTTATCTCCAAACGAGGGGGGGGTACAAGAAACACTAGCTCATGATTCGTTCAATTGTATGGACGTGCGCCGGCGATTCACAAACTTTTTCAAACGTGATAACCAAAGCAACCTCGTTCGGCACAGTAAGCTAGGTGGGGGCGGCTATGTGTTGGTTTTGCCAATCTCAGTTCTACGAATGCCGTGCCCGCTTTGTCCTCGTCTCAGTTGCCCACCCGTTTCAGTGGATCAAGCATTCTTTTGGCGATCTTCACCTAAAGCAGCTTTCAAGTGGGCTTCTCAACTGGTCGCAGCGTCTTGGATGAGTGTTTCGTGGCTTACGACCGGCCAGAATGCTACGATATAGGCAAGGGAAAAAAATCGCGACAAGTTTTTCGAAAAGGCCACTCGCATGAACGGCCGGCAAACTTGCGCTGTTTAAAAAATGCTGTCGGATAATCTCGCTACCTGAATCTGTCGGGATGAATTTGGCTTCGCGAAGAAACTTCTTGCACACGATTTCCGCAGGCAGCTTGGCGTTGGCTCAAGCTCCATTGTCATGGGCAGATATTCAGCTTCCAGGAGAAGGAATACGGATCGATGCCGAGACAAGCCGGCTTGTTAGGCTGATCGACGAGACGCCGCGTGAGGGCTGTCAGGCCGCACTAGTGAGCGAACTTCGGCGCGGAGTTCCGTATCGGGAGTTACTCGCTGCCACCTTCCTGTTTGCAGCTCTACGAGACGGTCACCACAGCGTCTATCTGGTTCACTCCGCACATCAATTGTCTTTGGATCTTTCCGCCGACGATAGGATGCTACCTCTCTTCTGGGCAGTCGACGTTGCGAAGGAACATTTGACGCGGTTTCGTAAGTCAGAGGTGAAGCCGATGAATGGGCCGCCGCCTTCGGCACAAAAAGCTGAATCTGAATTCACAACCGCCATGGAAGCTATGGATCGCGAAAAAGCGGAGCACGCAATCATCGCAGTCAGCAGAGCGCTGGGTCCCAAGCAAGCCTACGCTAAACTATTGAAGTACGCCGGACGCGACAACTTCTTCATCGGCCACATCCCAATCGGCATGGTCAACGCGGGCCGAACTTTAAATACCATTGGCTGGAATCACGCGGAACCGACTCTCCGATACATCGTTCGCGACGTGTATAGGGAAGATCACACGCTGGATGGACAACCTTACAGCCATAACGTAGAGCGTGCGGACAAGACTCACGACCAGCTACCCAACGACTGGGCTTCTCACCAAGCCGATCGAGAACGCACCATTGAGTTACTCAGTCTTATGAAAAAGGGAAGGTGGTGGAACAGTAATGACTGGGTTGCGGAGAACTTGATTGCTGGGAGTATTAAGGCAGGAACCGTTTGGGATGCAATTCACTTAATGGCTGCCGAACTGATGCTGTTCGTTGAAAAAGGTGGCCGAATAGGGACTCGTGCATTACACGCCAATACCGCAGCAAACGCTTTGCATCACGTTTTTGCAACAAGCCTCGATTCGCGGACGCGCTATCTAACCATGCTACAATGTCTTTCCTGGGTCACCGAATTCATGCTCGATGCAAAAGTGCGCGATGGCCTGCTCGCAGGTGATGTTGCATCTATGCAACCGGTTGATTTGCCTGGAGACAAGCAAGAAACGATCCTAGCACTCCTAGCCGCCTTGCCTCCAAGAAGCTCACAGGAGAGAGACGATGATCGAACCGGACAGCTCAAGGCAGCCCAGCTAACCTTCGCCTTGACGCAAACTCACGACGGAGCAAACGCATTTATCCAAGCTGCTCAACATGCGATGGCCCGACGCTTGACAATCAACGCCCATGAAATGAAGTATCCTATCGCGATGTTCGAGGAGTATCAGCGAGTCAGTCCAGAGTGGCGTCCTCATCTCCTGGCAGCAACGAGTGTCTTCCTTCAAGGCACCAATAGCATCAACAATCCTGCCGTCCAACGCGGTATCGAACAGTTGGCTGCTAATCGGAACTAAAACCACTCGCGAAAATAATGCACCTACGAAAAAGACAGTCGGGTGTATCGATGCGATATAAGGCCATCGGGAACAGACGCCATCTGAGCAAAGGACAAAGAAAACGCCAACCTATTGCGGTTGGCGTTTCGAGTTTCAAATTGGTCGTTGTAGTAGTCTACTTGTCACCTTCCTCGGCGGGTGGCTCCTCTGCTGCTGGCTCCTCTGCTGCTGGCTGCTTTGCTGCTGGCTCTTCCTTCGCAGGTTCTTCATTAGCAGGCTCTTCGGCAGCTGGTTCCTCAGGTTCTTCAGCAGCTGGTCTTTGCCTTGTGCCGCTGCCACCGGACCGAGCTTCAGCCATTGCAGCAACCGCAGCCATGAACTCGTCCTTGCTCACATTGCCATCCGTGTTGGAATCGATTGCTTCTAGATTGTCCTTCAGGAACTTTGGCATTTCCTCATCGTTCAGAGCTTCATCGCTATCTGCGTCCCACTCTGCGAACTTGGCTTCTGCGTCAAAGCCACCGCCTTCCCCGCCGTCGCCACCTTGAATGTCGCCTCCAGTCCAGACTTCGTCCGGATCTTCCTTCATGGATTGTGCCCATGCAGAAAGCGGAGCAAAAGTTTCCGGCTCTTCAATTGTATTCGCCTTTGCTGACTCACCCTGAAGCATAAACCATGTCATAAGTGGCTTTCCACCGAGGGCTCCCCCGATGGCAATGATGCCCGCAACAATGATGAAAGGCAGGGAAATCATTGGCTTTTGGGCGACTTCGTCAGGAACGTTCAGCTCAGATTCGTCAGACATTTTCGATTCTCATAATAGTAGTAGATCGTTTCATTGGTGGACGGGCGCGGAAGCAGACTTCCTACCAAGGTTGTCCCGCGCATCCTAATTGATTCATGATAATGGCCAAGGCCTGAGTAGAATAGCCTTGATCGCTCCAATGTAGCTTGTCTCACTGCTAAACGCCCTCAATCTGCAATGCGAAAGAATGAGGGAATCTAGAACGCCGCCAGCCAAACCCACCCAGCCCCTCGTTAGGGTGGGACTCATGGTTCTGTCCGCAGGAACACGCCGCGATCTTCCTTGCGCCGTATCTCTCCTCGAGTTGAAGAAGAAATTACCAAGACAAGAAATTGGTAAAGAACACCGCACTTCCAAGTGCGGCAATGAGCGCTCCAAGTAGCCAGGGGCGAACTCGAATATGTGAGATTACGACTACCGATCTGCAACGATCACACCAAGCGTGGTTCTCGTCGACGGCCTTAGCCATATTCAAAGATCGACGACATTGGCTGCAGTAAAAATCCTTGAGTGCTGTCATAAGAAATCCTCTCTTCTCTATTCCAACCATAACACGTTTTTCACACGGATGCGGAAACACAGTCAGGATTTATCTGCACCACGAGTTGCGAGCAGGTATGTAAAATCTCTAGCGAAGGTTTTTTGGCAACAGGAGAAAATACCGTGTACAAACTGTTTCATTGGCTCCCGCTGGTACTATGCGTTCAAGCAACATTATTCGTACATGCCTCGGCGCTGCAGGGGCAAGATCCGCGTCCGAATGTGCTGTTAATCGCCGTGGATGATTTGAATGACTGGATTGGCTGCCTTCAAGGACATCCGCAGGCCATTACGCCCAACCTAGATCGACTCGCCAAACGTGGCGTGCTTTTCCGCAATGCCCACTGCCAAGGTCCCATTTGCGGCCCCTCCCGTTGCTCGTTGCTGTCCGGCAAGTATCCTCATAGCACAGGCGTCTACCAACAGCCCTCGAGTAGCAAAATTGAGAAGGACAAAGAGTTCTTCCGCGGCCACCTACTGCCGGAATACTTTTCACACCATGGTTATAAGACCTTGGCATCAGGAAAGATCACGCATGGCTACGCAGGTAAGATCGCATTTCAAGAATACGCTGGCAAACAAGGCGGTTTTGGGCCAAAGCCAGAAGAACGTTTTCAGTATTTCCTGCCCGACGTCCCCTACACAGGAACGCAGACCGATTGGGGGCGATTCCCAGAGGACGACGCAGACATGCCGGACTTCAAAACGGCTTCATGGTGCATATCACAGCTTGAAGAAAAACACGACTCGCCATTTTTTCTCGCTGCTGGATTCTATCGGCCGCATGTTCCGTTCTACGTTCCTGCGAAGTGGTTTTCAGATTTTCCTCTTGACCAAACGAAGCTGCCCCGATTTCAACTCAATGATCTAGACGATGTACCAGAGATTGCTCGACAGATCCACGAAATGCCGAAATATCCGAAACTACCGTTCCTGGGACAAAAGGACAATGAACAGTTTCGTCGCTGTACTCAGGCCTACTTGGCCTGCGTGAGATTCGTCGATCATCAAATTGGTACGCTACTGGATGCACTGGACAAGAGTCCTTATCAAGACAACACGATCATCCTTCTATTCAGCGACCACGGATATCATTTGGGAGAAAAGAATCGAGTAAGTAAACACAGCCTCTGGGAAGAGGCGACTCGCGTGCCATTGATTGTTGTCGACGGAACAAACCGTGCCAAAGTCTGCGACAGTCCTGTAGGCTTGATAGACATCTACCCAACACTACTGGAACTCTGCGGTTTGCCAACTCGGGAGCAGAATGAGGGCTTCAGCCTAGTACCATTGCTGGACTCCCCAGAAGGTAATCTGCGCAAAGCAATCCTCACCACCTACGCTCGAGGCAATCATGCCCTGCGAGGAAAACAATACCGATATATTCGCTATGAAAATGGCGCGGAAGAGCTTTACGATCACGCCACGGATCCGCAGGAATGGAACAACGTAGCAAGCGAAACGCAATATGCAGCACGAATCGCAGACTTTCGAAAGCAACTCCCGAGAATGGAGGCGAAATACCATCCGGCAACCACCCCAGGTCCAGTGAACGCGTGGTTTCAAAAACACCTTGCGGAAAACGGGATCGAGTGATCACCGCGATCATGCACTAGTCCTCGATCCATTTGAACCCTCTGCAACTCCAGATGGCTGAAGCGAGTTTCCCAAATCCGAAGAATGAAGTTTCTGTCTTGCGCCGGTCCAAAGAACTAATCCAGCCTGTTTCGCAAACATAAGCGGAAAAGCAAATAAAAACATCGGTAATCCGATCAGGAACATCAGCGGGACGGCCCCAACAGCGATCGCTGGGAAAGGCGTCAAGCAAAGCAACGTAAGAAACAGGATTCCGAAGGTGAATAAACTAATGCCCCGACAACCACGCTCGACGTCTGCACCTTGACGTAAGGCAAGCCAGATACAAGGGACGCCAAACAAAAAGGAAAACGCGATACTAAATGCATTTCCAACAATCAACACTCCCAGCGGAAATTCGTTCAGCAACTCCGTATCTGGAAAGGCGAATCGTGTGCAGGCCAGAACAATTGCGCAAAGCGACGTCGCAGCCATAATGTCCGAGATTTTGTATTCCTGAGACTTTGGATGCCTCCTATGTATTGGAGACTCCGTCGATTCTGAAAGCTCGGCCTCCCCTTCGTCTCCCCGCGTTTCATCCGAATTCCTATTTGAAAGCGGATGCGATACAAAGGCCGCATCTCTCAAGTTTCCGAGTCTCCAACGATATTTCCAAGCAAAAACGAAATAAGGAAACTGGCTAGAAAACCACGCAAGCGGACCAAATGCAAGAACGGACCAAAGCACCTGAAAAGCATCATCACCGACATCGTTCAAACCAAGACCAACACATACACCTATCCAGCCACTCATGGCTACAAAACCGCCGAGCAATAGTGCAAGCACGGAGCGCAAGAAATATGGACCAGCACCTAGCGCGGCCCATAGAGCGCAGAGTTGCAAAGTCGCCGTCGCAATTGCGAATCCTAAGAAAATAAAAAACGGACTACCGCCCGTCGCGCGGATTCCGACTGCGGCGCAGAAGAAAAGTCCGGTTGCAAACAATCCAGCCGTTGCGAGTAGATGACGCCACGGATAAAGCACACTTGCTTCGCGAGACTGTTCCGATCCATCAGGGCTAGAAATCGACTCGACCATCTCCGTGTAGTTATTGAGATCCTGCTGCAAAAGCGATTAGCCGGGTGGCCAAGTCAATGCCCGTCCGCCCAACACATGATAATGCAGATGATCCACCGATTGCCCACCATTTTTTCCGCAATTCACGACAACGCGATAGCCATCATCGGCCAGCCCCAATTCACGAGCGACTTTCTGAATCGTGAGCCATAGATGCCCGATTAGTGCTGCGTCCTCCGGAGCTATATCTTCCACATTGACAATTGGCTTCTTGGGTATCACTAACACATGAATCGGCGCTTGCGGGGAAACATCATGGAATGCAAGACAGTGCTCGTCTTCGTGCACAATGTTAGCCGGGATCTCTTTGCTAATGATCTTGGAAAAGATAGTTTCTGACATACGAGTTTGAATATAGATAGTGCAACGTAACCATTGGATTCTAAATTCAGCTTACCATAAGAGAGCCACTGCGTGTTCCTAACCAGCGGGCAAATGCAACGCAACACGTCGGGTCGGTCCAGAACGGCCCCAAAAGAATGCGCGTACTTGCTCTTCCGAGAACCCCATCAAAACACTGCGCTGCAACTGTGCTATCAAGAACTTTAGAGTCTGGCAAATTAGAGCCCGACGCGTTCTCGGACGCGACTCTCAAGACTCAGCAAGGACAAGTCGATCGGACAAGCCCGCAGATGCGCCCGAAAATCCTGTTCCCCCATTTGAGTTGGAATTGCACCTTCCAACACGCCGCCGAGCACCAGCGCGACGTCAACTTCAAGCTTTTCGAAATACGCCAACACAAGACGCTCTGAAGTAAAGCGATCGTAGCGCAGGGGATTGACTTGCAAACGAAATAATCTTTGAGGATCGTTGAAAGGCATGGCAGTCTCGAGAGGTAATCGGGTCTGGAAGTCATCGACCAATCGGGCTTCTTCAATTACCCCGACAAAGCGAAAGTTGACTTAAACGCAACGCAATTCCACATTAGTTTCCAGTAGCTACGCCCTGCCACCGCACTCCCTCATGAGGTGGGAGTATTTCAATTTCACGACACGAAAAAAACACAGCCACCAAGGGTGGTATCGCCTAATCAGCCGTTTTCGAAAATCTTGAAGTCAATTCCCGGCAAGCGCACAGCAGGGGAATATCGATC
>JBCCEO010000363.1:0-7763 GCA_039030255.1 Planctomycetota bacterium
CCGCCGTCGACCCACGACACGCCGGTGACCAGGCGGTCGGAAGAGACGGTCTTCAGCACCGCGCCGGTCTTCGGGTCGAGCTTGACCAGCTCCGAGCTCGGTCAATTTGGTCGACTTCACTCATAGAATCCCTGTTGCTCCACTTGTCGTTGACTTCGCGCCGGAACCTTCTCGCTTCCGCGGCCCAATCTTTGCTTCTGCACTTTGCCAGCTTTCCGGCTTTTGAAGAGATAAGATCGAATCCTGTTACTTATAGGTCCCGTTACTCTAGGTGGCAGATCAACCATGCTGGTTAACAGTTCGCCTTCATTGCCGCTGTAGTGCCACCAAGGCAGCTAAGGAAAAAACGAGGAGCGATGTGGGCATCTCGACTTCGTTGGTAAGGTTGAGGCGAGCGAAGTCTACACGAGTGCTTTTGTCTTCCCCCGCATCTGACGAAATACCTAATTTGCCCTTGCTGGAAGCAGAAGCAAATGGGAATCCAATAATGTCCCCAATTAATTCCCTAAATCCTGGTTTACGAAAAAAGGACTTAGAGCTGACTTGCTCTAAGTCCTTTTGTATCAACGAATTCCTACTGAACTTCGCTCGAAGTAGGGCTGACAGGAATCGAACCTGCACTCCTCTCGGAACTAGAACCTAAATCTAGCGCGTCTGCCAGTTCCGCCACAGCCCCTCAGATTGCAAAAGTGTAGCCGATAGGCGGGCATGGGCACAATGCTTGATTTGGTTGTGAAATTGAGGTTTTATCGCTGAGAATGGTACTTGCAGTGTTCCTGGTTTCTGAACGAAGGCGCCGGATTCGAATGGGCTCGGAGGAGAAACTCGTTGCGAGACTAGTCGGGCTAGTTTTTGAGAAGCGGGAAAAGCAGTTCAGGCATAGGCTCAAAGCTGGAGTCTAAGAGCAAGCTGTGGTTGCTGTGACTCTTCTGGAATTGCTTGCTGAGGTCGCACCAGAGATTGAGCTGAAATGCTAGGAGCGAGCCGCCTGGATCAGATTGGATATCTTCTGCCGAGTATTTTCACATGGCTAATGCTTTGGGCTGTCAAATGCCTTATTAAGCTTCGATTCGCCCACGCAATGTAGGGTGATTTCGATTAAACTCGGGGCGAAGAAACTCGTTAACTCTGGCTCTTTTGCTGAGAAGTAGTAAATGCTCCAATCGCCGAAATTCTGCTTGTTGATTTGTCTGAGCGTCGTTCAAACGGTTGGCCTGAAGGCGCAGGATCGAATTCCGCTGAGCGATAAAACGGATTTGGTATTCGCATCCAAAGAAAAGGGGAAGGAGCTGATAGCGGAAAACGACCATTTCCTCAGCCGAATTGAAATGCTGGAAAGACAGATCCGATTAGGCTCGCCGGAACCCGTCGCACAAGAAAAGTACGTAGAACAACTGCAGAGCGGCGTTCAGGATTGGACGGAGGCAGATAAGAAAAAAATGACGCAAGCGGTCGAAGGGCTGAAAGAAGCGTTCGGCAAATATGACTTGCCCTTCCCTGCCGAAATCTATCTTACTCGGGTTTCCAATCAAGTCGAATCAGGAGCACCACACTGCCGTGGGGCGAATGTGATTTGCCCGGATCGACTGCTGCGAGGAGGAGCTACACGTGTGATGGCGCATGAACTTTTTCATGTCCTAAGCAATCAGAACGCGGATCTACGAGATAAGTTCTACGAAGTAATCCATTTTGTGAAGTGCAATGAAATTGAACTTCCTGAAGCAATCAAAAAACGCCGACTGACGAATCCCGATGCGCCAAATTACGAGCACTATGTTGAACTAGAGCACGGCGAGGGTAAGATCCTGGCTACGCCCTTCATCCAAAGCAGTACGCCTGAGTATGCGCCAGGCGGTTTGTTCGCCAACATGGATCTCAAGCTGCTAGTACTTGAGAAAGAAGGCGATGAGGTTGTGGTCAAAATGAAAGACGGCAAAGCAGAGTTGCTCGCCATTCCAGCAGTGCCGGATTACATGAAAAAGATTGGCAGCAACACGGGCTATATCATTCACCCTGAAGAAACCGTGGCCGATAACTTTGTGCTGTTGATGCTGAATCCTGACGGGGCCAAGGATACTTGGGTTCTGGATGGGATGAAGAAAGTGCTGGAAGGGAAGTGAGGTTGAGGGATTGTAGGAGACTTGTCTCTCCCAGAATTGCTCGTTGAACTCGCAAAGGGAGGGTCGCAGGAAAAACAGTTGAGACAACTGTACTTCTCTCGTTAGGAGCGGAGGGCGGTGAGAATGGAGTCGACGTTGGCCTTGGCATCGCCAAAGAGCATTTGAGTGTTATCTTTGTAAAATAATGGGTTGTCGACTCCGGCGTACCCTGTTGCCATTCCGCGTTTCATGACGACGACTGTTCCGGACTTCCAGACTTCAATGACCGGCATGCCTGCAATCGGGCTGCCGGGATCTTCCAATGCGGCAGGATTGACGATGTCGTTGGCGCCAATAACAAGGATCGCATCAGTGTCGCGCATGTCGTCATTGATCTCGTCCATCTCAAGGACAATGTCATAGGGAACGTTGGCTTCGGCGAGCAAAACGTTCATATGGCCTGGAAGCCGGCCAGCGACTGGATGGATAGCAAATCGGACTTGTTTTCCTTCGGCGGCGAGGATTTTGACGACTTCTGCCAAGCTGTGTTGGGCTTGGGCAACGGCCATACCATAACCCGGTACGATGACAATGGACTTGGATTCTTTTAAGAGTTCTGCGGTGTCGGCAACGCTAAACTCGGTGACGGTGCCTTCTACTTCTGCAGAACTGGTCGAAGAGCCGCCTCCGGTTCCAAAGCCACCGAGTATCACACTAATGAAGCTGCGATTCATGGCGGCACACATGATATATGAAAGAATTGCACCCGAGCTGCCAACGAGGGCGCCGGTGACAATGAGCAGGTGGTTTTTGAGCATGAATCCAGCTGCTGCAGCGGCCCAACCTGAGTAAGAATTGAGCATGGAAACGACGACGGGCATATCGGCTCCCCCAATTGCGACAACAATGTGCACACCAATCACGCAGGCAATCGCAGTCATCACAAGCAAGGGAAGCATACCGTCGGGGTAGTGTCCGACTTGGCAGAACCAGACGCCAAGAAGTGCGCTCACGCTAAGTGCTATCAGATTGAGTGCGTGGCGAGCGGGTAGGATCAGAGGCTTTCCGGAAAGAGTGCCTTTCAGCTTCAGGAAAGCGATGATGGAGCCGGTGAAGGTAATGGCGCCTATGAATACTCCGATAAAGATCTCGATCAGGTGGACAAGTTCCTTGCCGGGAGCGACATGAACACCAGGCTCAATATAGCTCGAAATCCCGACGAGGACTGCCGCGATTCCTACGAAGCTATGAAGCATGGCTACTAGCTCAGGCATTCCGGTCATTGGTACTCTGGCGGCCATGACTGCCCCAATGACAAGGGCTGGTAGCATAGCGAGGCCCATCGTGGTGAAGCCGCCTGTCATGTAGCCGAAAACGGTGGCAGCGACGGCGAGCAACATTCCGAGGATGCCGAAAGCGTTCCCGCGACGGGCCGTTTCTTGGTTGGAAAGTCCTCCTAAGCTGAAGATGAAGAGGACTGCCGCGGCCAGATACGCAACCGTTGCCAGCGACTGGTTCAAGTCGAGTGAGCCCGAAGCCGAAAGGGTTTTTTCGGCGACGACTGGGGTATCAGCTAAAAACCACATGATGTTGATCAATGAGTTGGGTTGGAGGAGATCGTGTCAAACGGTCGGGGCCATGCAAAATGTGTTGCATTGTGAGGCTACTTGTGGAACATTTTCAGCATGCGCTGCGTAACGAGAAAGCCGCCTGCGATATTGATCGTGGCAAAGAAAATCGCCGCCGCCCCCAAAATCGCTGCCAATGTATTGGGTGTAACGACTTGAATCATGCCGCCAACGATGATGATGCCGCTAATTGCGTTGGTTACGCTCATCAAGGGCGTGTGCAATGCTGCGGTGACGTTCCAAATTACTTGCCAGCCGATGATGCAGGCTAAAGTGAATACGGTGAAGTCGACTAGGAGTCCAGCGTCTTGCGAGAATCCGAGACCGACAAGACAAAGTATGGCCAATGCGAGCGCGATCCAACTCGGCCACTTAGATTTTGGGTTTTCGGTCGGCAGTTGCGTGGCGTCTGCGGCTGGCTTGGATTTTGGTGCGGCTGAAACGGCTACTTGCGGCGGAGGCCAAGTAACATCACCGCCTGTGGCGACGGTCATACTGCGGATGACGTCATCTTCCATGTCCAGTTTGAAATCTTTCGCGCCGCCCAGGTCGTCCAACACATGGTATAAGTTGGTGCCGTAGAGTTGACTTGAGGTCGCGGGCAATCGGCTCGGTAGGTCGCTATAGCCGATTATTTTGACGCCGTTTTGATCGACGATTTTGTCCTTTTGGGTGTAGTCGCAGTTACCACCCTGCTCTGCCGCAAGGTCAACGATCACAGAGCCGGGTTTCATACTTCCGACCATCTCGGCTGTGATCAATTTGGGTGCAGGCTTGCCGGGAATTAGAGCTGTGGTCACGATGATGTCGACTTCTTTGGCTTGAGCGGCGAAGAGTGCCATTTCTGCGTCGATGAATTCCTTGCTCATCGTTTTTGCGTATCCGCCAGCCGTGCCGCCGTCGCCTTCGTCATCGCCATCAAATTTCAACATCAGGAATTCCGCACCCATGCTTTTGACTTGGTCGGCAACTTCGGGTCGCACATCAAAGGCGCGTACCACGGCTCCAAGGCCCTTGGCAGCACCGATAGCGGCGAGTCCGGCTACTCCTGCGCCGATTACCAGGACTTTGGCCGGAGGGACTTTTCCGGCTGCAGTAATTTGCCCCGTGAAGAAACGTCCGAATGCACCGGCTGCCTCAATAATTGCTCGATAGCCGCCAATGTTGGCCATGGAGCTGAGGGCGTCCATTTTTTGAGCGCGACTGATCCTAGGCACTGCGTCCATGGCCAGAATGTTTGCTCCCGTTGTTGAGAGCTCTTGGAGTAGAGTTTCATTCTGAGCGGGGAATAAGAAGCTGATAAGGGTCTTGCCAGCACTCAAACGCTGGAGCTCGGCTTCGTCTGGTGCACGAACTTTCAGGATGACGTCTGCATCGCGCCAAACATCGGTGGCTTTGTGTACTATAGTTGCACCGGTGTCTTGGTAGGCGGTATCAGTAAAGCTTGCAAGTTCACCCGCCGAGGATTCAATGAGAACATCAAACCCGAGTTTTTCACGAAGCTTGATCACCGTGTCAGGTGTGGCCGCGACGCGACATTCGTTTTCGAATGTTTCCTTGGGAATTCCAATCTTCATGAGGCCCAAATACTCCAAGTTAAGCTTCCCTGACATGGTCATCTTAGGCCAGTCTGCGTTAGACAGCTAGCCAGGGCATGATTGTGGCATTGGCAAGTCGTATTTCATTGATCGGAATTGACTTGATCGCTTGCAGCTGCGAGAAGAAAGCTCGGTCGAGAGCAGCGCAGGGCAGTTGCCGACTGCATTGAAATGCTCCCGTTGGCTTTTTCACCGTTAAATCAGTTGAAACAACAGCGCGAAAATGGAGGCGGTACAATTGTGCGTCCTACAAAATCACGCCGACCATTTTCCTTGGGAGACAAGAATTGGGATTTGTCGATATTGAGAATCAGCCAGCGTTCGAGCCCTTGCCTGGAGTGCGGCTTCGTACACCTCATGGCGAGCAGCTGATGTTGTCAGTCGTTGAAATGGATGAAGGGAGTGAAGTGCCGTTGCATAGCCACCATCACGAGCAAGCTGGCATCCTATTGGAGGGAAGAATGTTGTTGCGAATTGGGGACGAAGAAAAGGAACTTGGGCCGGGAGAAATGTATATCATTCCGGGTGGTAGCGAGCATCGCGCACTGGCTGTTGGCGGGCCCATCAAGGTATTGGACGTTTTTAGCCCGATACGTGAAGACTACGCGGCGCAGACTCATGGCAACTGATTGGCCACGTGTCAATAATTGCGCCCCAAAAGGAAAGAGAGACCCTCCGCAAGCAGAGGGTGAGTTTAGAAAAGTCTCGGCGACTTCCGTTTGAGATTAAGCGGCGGAGGGTACGACCCATACCTTGAGGTCGCATTCGATTTCTTGGTGCAAGTGAACTTTGACGGTGTAGAGCCCGAGTTCTTTGAGCGGACCTTCGAGTCGAATTTGATCTTCGCTGAGTGTGACGTCATTCTCTTTCAGAGCGGAGACAATCTCGACGGCACCAACGCTACCGTACAAGTGGCCTTCGTCATTTGCATTGGCTTCAATGGTGATCGATTGCTGTGCGATATTGTCGGCTAGTTTTTGCAAGCCGCTAAGTCGAGATTTTTCGATTTCCTTCAGCTTCGCCTTATGCTTCTCGACCATCCGCTTATGGTGGTCGGTAGCGATGATTGCTAGACCTTGCGGGAGCAAGTAGTTGTTCGCGTGGCCGGGGCGCACTTCGACGACTTCACCTTGCTTACCAACATTGTCTACGTTCTGGATGAGCATCAATTCGATGCCACCATTGGGACCCTTGGGAAGGCGTTTGAAGGATTGACGACGTGCACGTATTTTTGCTGAAACCATTTTCGATCACCAAACTCAGGTTATGAGTGAACCATTTCGGAAGGGCTCTTTAGAACGGGATATCATCCCCCGCATCTGGACCGCCCATCGAACCGCCGCTAGCTGGCGTTTCATGGGCTGCATCTCGAGCCTCTGCATATTCATTTCTAGGAGCGGAGCCGCCTCCACGAGGTCCTTCACCACGACTGCCTAGCAGCTGCATGCGATCGCAAACAACTCGCAGTTTGTAGTTCTTTTGCCCGTCCTTTTCCCAGGTATCCAGTTTCAATCGGCCTTCGATAAAAACTGGAGATCCTTTACTCAAATACTCGGATGCAACTTCGGCTGTCCTGCCCCAGAAAGTCACGTCCACAAAAGTTGTTTCGTCGACCCATTCGCCGTTCTGGTTTTTGCGCCGATCATTGACGGCAAGGCCGACTTCGGTAACGGGTGTTCCTGCAGGTGTGTAGCGAAGTTCAACGTCTCGCGTCAAGTTTCCCATCAAAATGACTCGGTTGTAGCTGGCCATGACAGTATTCCTCTGAAGTTGCTTTTCCCATTGGCTTGTTCCCCAATGGCCAGAATGTTGGCCGTGCTGTGACAATTTGGGGTTAAGGGGGAATGCGTAGTTTACAGAGTATTGGCCTCCTCGGGTCTAATGATGCGGTGGAAATATAACAAAACTGCAGTGACTAAAGGCTCTTAGCTAACTGCTTCGCCCTCGGGAGCTTCCTCACCTTCGGCAGCTTCTTCTTGCTGGCCGGAGATGTGAGCTACCAATGTGTCTACGAGCCGTGGATCGACCTTTGTGACCAAGTGGCGCATGATTTTTTCGTCCAGGCTGCAGGTCCGATTGAACTCGGTAAGGTTGGCACCTTCCATATTGAAATAGGTCAGCCAGTACGTGCCTTTGTTTTGGCCGTTGATTGGGTAGGCCAATTTGCGTTCTTCCCACAATCGGCTGGCTAGGATTTCTCCGCCATGCTCTTTAATCGTCGCTTCGAGGGCGGCGGCAACGCCACCGGGATCTCGATTGAATTTGTTGCTATCCAGAAGGAAGAAGCAGTCGTAGCAATTAGCAGCCACAGTCAGTAACTCCAAACGTCTTAATTGAATTGATTCATGCAGTGCGAGATTCCGTTGAGGGCCCAATCTTGAGCTGCATCGACTGCAGTTTTGACTGCGTTCTCAACGTATTCTTGCTCGTCTTCTCGA
>JBCCEO010000364.1:0-7758 GCA_039030255.1 Planctomycetota bacterium
AAACTTTTTAGAATCGGAGAATTGTCCAAACGCTCGTTCAGCCCTTCACCGATCAGCCCTAAAACTTGTTGCAAATTCGTTTCGTTCGATCGCTCGCAATCACAGGCCAAGATACGCTCGGGTTTGCCGAAAGTCTTGAGGAAACGGTCGCCGGCCGCCGGAGCCTCCTTACGTGCTGGAACACGTTTCACGCCAGGGAGCTGTACGGCTCGCATTTCGGCCGGATAGCCCACAAATGCGGCCGACACGGCAAGCACATCACTTTGCATGTCGAGCAGAACTTCGGCGGGCAGGCGATGGACGAAGGCGCGTGAGAAACTAGATTCATCGTGTTGATTCGATTCCAGCGGCTGCGCTGCCGCTTGGTAGGTTCGCGAAAGCATGATGCTGCGAATATATTGCCGGATGTCGAACTTGACCTCGACGAAATGTTCCGCCAGTGCCTCAAGAAGCTCAGGGTTGCTGGCCGGGTTGGTAAGTCGGAAATCGTCGATTGGGTCCACCAAGCCCTTGCCCATGAGGTGAAACCAAAAGAAATTGGCTTGGGACTGCACGAACAAAGTATTGTCCGGCGAGGTAACCCATTCCGCGACGGCGGGCAATCGCTGGTAGGACCGGAGTTTCTTCAGCTCCTCGCCGCCCAGGAATTTCGGTTTGACGAATTTGTCCGTCGTTGGATTGCGGACCTCGTCGCGTTTCTCCGTAAAAACTGTCTGCTCGCCAGCAAACTCGTTCAAGTCCAGCTTGTCCTTGCGTTTGTTCTTGCCGATGTCGTAGTTGAGCTGTGAGAAAACCGTCGACCAGCGATAGTAGTCGTCTTGTGTCCAGCGATCGAACGGATGGTTGTGGCACTTCGCGCACTGAAGTCTGGTTCCTAGGAATAGGCGAGCTGCAGTTTCGCCGCGCGTCGATGGATCACGATTGGCTCGATAGAAATTTGCTGGAGGCTCCTCGAAGGTGTTGCCAGTTCCGGTCAAAAGCGAAGTCACAAACTGGTCATGAGGCACATGGTCTGCGATCTGCTGTCGAATCCACCCGTGGAATACATCAACTCCCTTGGCGTCCAGTACTTTTTCTTCGACTCGCAAGATGTCGGCAAACTTCATCGCCCAGTAATCTGAGAACTCTTCGCGTTCGAGCAAGCCGTCGATAAGCTTCGATCGTTTTTTTGCATCAGTGTCGGCTACAAAGTTACGGGCCTCTTCGGCTGTAGGCAGCCGACCGATCGAATCTAAGAATGCTCGGCGAACAAACGTGGAGTCATTGCACAGCGGTGAAGGTTGGATCGATAGTTTCTCTAGTTTCGCGTGAACGTGTTTGTCGACAAAGTTATGTTGCTCTGGTGATTGCCACTGAAAGTCGATTGGTGGATCGACAAAAGCAATTGGCACGGCAACTTGCTGATCTAAGTAGCGGACGATGAGTGTCGTTTCTCCAAACTTGGCCCGCGTGACGATTCCCTCGAAGCTAACATTTGCGTTCAAGTTCGATAGTTCATAGCAGGCCCGCTGTGTGATGTTGCGTGTTTGCCCATCGGCGAATTTGGCCGTGACATGGATCTGCAGAGAGTCGTCGTTTGCTGCCAGAACTGCTGATCGCGGCTCGACCAGGAGTTCTTCGAGTTGCGGTGTCGTGTTTGACGGGCCGTTAGCTCCGCTGCTAAGCCAGCTCAACAGCTCTTGGTACTCGGGTGATCCTTCTTGCAATCGGACCCCGCCGCGATGAGGCGTTTTGCCGGTGGCCTTGCGAAGAAAAAGGCTTTGCGCCGGTGCCGCAAAATTGACTCGGCGACCTCTCGAACCCGAAACGAGGGCATCGTAGTCGAACTGGGGATCTTGTCCACGCAGCGAGAGCTTGAAACCGCCCTTGCCGTTCAGATTCCCGTGGCAGGTACCGGCATTGCAGCCCGTCTTCGACAGAATCGACATGACGTCGGTATTGAACTCTATCTTTGACCCTACTATTGATTCGGCAGTGTTGTCAGCATCGTCGCTAGCTGCGGGGGCCTCCAGCGCAAGCGCGAATCGACACAAATGGATCGACAGGAGAGTCAACGCAATCAGGAATAGGTGCGAGCGGCGTAGCATGGAGGCAGGGAGAGTTGACGGGGGAGGATGAAAGCATCGCCTGTATTCTACCATGAATCTCGCGAATCGCCGAAGCTAAAAGTGAGTGTTGGTGTGTGTTGGGGGACGCAGCAAGATTGCAAGCTGGGCTGCATGTACCCTCATTTTCCGAGCGGGGAGTCGAGGAATTCTGGGAGGTTCGGGCGATAGTCCGGGGGGCTGTTGTGCCGATTTTGAAACTCTGATTTTTGCCCTATTGAATGTTCAACAATCGTTAGAGTCCTAACAAACCTCCTCTTCTAGGGCTTTCCGAGAGTTCTAGCAATCGTTACGAATTCTATCACTAGCCTTTGAGAGCGGCACTTGAAAGCTGTTCCGATAAATCCTGCAAGTAATCGATAAATGGGGCACCTTCCTCAAGTTTGTTTAGCGGGAAACGATGCGCAAACTCGGAGCCAACGTGGGCACCGACCAAAGCTCCTGTCATCGCCGCAATCGTATCGGTATCACCTCCTTGCCAAATAGCCAAGGCGACGGCGGAATCGAAATCGGTTGGGAAGAGCGCAAAGCAACCCAGCGCCGTAACAACGGATTCATGGGCCTCAATTCCATTGCCAAACTGACTTAGCTGCGAAGGAGAATTCACTTGACGCAAACTTAGGAGTCGATTCTCGAATACGGTTGTTTTGGAAAAGGTCAGCAGCTTGTCGGCGAGTGACGCTGGTGCGATGTCGTGTTCGTTGGCAGCGACAGCTGCGGCCAGTGCGATCAATTGGGCTCCCTCAATTCCCAGCTCGTGTCGGTGAGTCGGGTAAGCCGAATTTTGGGCTTCTGCCCAGACTCGCGCGTAATCGGAATGAAACCGAAGGCCAACCGGAGCAGACCGCATCGCACCTCCATTTCCCAGTGATCCACCTGGGAAAAGGTGTTCGGCCATGTGTTCGTATTCCGCTTCGTCACGAAAGGCTTCGATGACAGCCCTCGCACCGCGACCGTAGCCCCGCCAAGGTTCGTAAACTTGAACAAACTCACGCATCAGTTCGTTGGTTTCGATCGAATCATGTTTGGTCAGATAGCTAGCAAGTGCGATCGCCATTTGGCCATCGTCGGTGTAGCGCAGGTATTCACGCTGCATTGTGTATTCGAGGGCTGCTTTCATATTTGGGAATCGCTCCCGCAATTGTTCGCACTCCAGTCCCTCAAATCGAGCCCCTAATGCGTCAGCGAGAACCAGCCCCAGCAGGCTTCCGAATATTTGATCCATTGTCATTTTTTAGATCCTGGGACTCAACCAAAAGTGAAAACTGCCGCCGAAAAGCTCAAGAAGCATTTCACATGTCTCGACGTTTTGCCTGAGTTACAGATTTCCTGGCGAGATCTGGTAGTGTCTTGCCTCTGATGGAATTGGAATTTGAAGTTCCTATTGAGTGAATAATGCGGACTCAGCATTCTCAGAAGGACGTGATTCTCTGCAAACTGTCGTGTCCTATTTGTGAGAAAAGCAACGACATAATGATTCACTTGTGATGCGCGAACCAAGCCTGTGCGATTTTCTTTCGGTGGGGTTGGAGCCGCTTGATAAGAGGAGCGTTGCACGCAAACAAAACTTCCACGACGTCTGCGCATTTGATTCCAACATTAATAGCATTCTGAATTCGATCTTGATCACCGGGACTGCCCTGAAGTGTCCAAGCTAGGTACTGCCATCTATCGATCGGACCTGGGTGGCTTTCGCTGGCTCCGCTTAGTTCAATACCCAGGAGTTCGCCAAGGGTTCGGTAGAACAGATCGATACCGGAGAAGAAAATGCAAACGCTACTAGTAGAATGCTCAAAAGAAGATCGCATGTAGTTGACCATATCGTAATTCATCAACTCAAATGCAACTACGTCGGCTCTGTGCTCTTTGAAATGTGCGCGCGTTAACGCATCGCTAGTATTTGCAATAATTCCTAGATACTCTTCGGGTATCTCCTGATTTCGATCGTGATCGCGAGATAGAACATGTGCGTACTCGTGGGCAAAAATAAAACTCCATATCGAACTTCGTAGGCGAGCGAAGTGATAGAACATCTTGCCTTCGAAGTATGAGTGCTCGGGTAGGCTGTGTTCGAAGCGATTCAAAATGAAACCTTCTAGGGCGTCATAGAAAGGCCTTACGGCATCAAAGTTGTTTTCTACGAACGCGAGCGCTTCTTTTTGATCAGGGACGAGAGAGTCGCCATTCCACTTGAGCATTGGTATGAGCGTCCGCACAAGCGCAGCCATGTACTTAAAAAGACCGTTTCGAATCAGAATCAGAAAGGTATCATTGAACGGTCGCACGGATGCATTTAATTCGTGAGAAAAAACAGATCCGACAATAGGTTGTGGGCATGGAGAATAGCCAATCTCTTCTGCCGCTCGGCGCACCCTTTCGTCCAATTGCCGCAGGATGACGTATTCTTGCGGATCTTGATATTTCGCTACGGGTTGCTTGAAGTAAGCCTCAATAAGTGTTTGGTATGTCCTTTGGGCACTCTCAGGGGACGGGTTGTCATCAAACCCAGAGGACTGTAGCCCCGTCCTCGACATAAAATTCCATGTCGCCTTAACGTATTCCAGGACTCGGTCGCAATCTAATCCAGAATCTCTGATATAGTTTTCTTGAATTTGCTCAATCTGTGTGGGGGGCCAACTATCTTGCATGATCAGCCCTCATTATTTTGTTGGTCACCATTGGTTTTGTCGACTGTCTCTTCCGGATCGCCTTCGCCGATGACTTGACTATCACTATCAACCGGACAAAAAGTTGTGACTCCGACCTTGCAAATATATACAGCTAAGGGACTCCAGGCCGTACCACTAAACTGAGATTCTAAGAGCGCTCCAATAGCCGCTGCGAGTTCGGAGAATCCAAGATGCTTACGAGCTAAACTCGCAAACTTTGGACAAACAACAACTCTGATGGCTTGAGAATTGTCGGCGAGCCAGCTTTTTCCACGCTGCGAAAGTTCCGTCAATGTTGGAGGCAGAGCACCCAACTCGTTGTCAACTGTTCTTCCAATCTCAATAAGAAGCTCATCTTCCGAGAGCTGCAAGTACTTCTCGATTGACATTCCTTTCTCCCAATCCTGATGTGAGTTCATGACCTAACCCGTTTCCTCATTGTAAGCAATGAACGGATTACCATCGTGGATTTGCAATGATTTGTATGACAAACACCGGAATAGCGCACGCTACGGAGGGCATGTTGTGCAACAAAGAATCAATACTGAGGTGAATGCGGAGCGATCTTTGAATTCGATTGCGACCTGGACCACCATTCTGCCACCGAATTGCATCTAGCTCCAAATTGCATAAACTTCTTGACACGATGACTACATATGTGGTAATTTGATTGGAAGTTTGACTACAGTTGTGGTAATTGGGGCCGGTGATGGGCGAGAATTCGCAAATACAAGTGACGGAAGCAGAGTGGGAAGTCATGGCCGCACTCTGGGACTTTGAAGCCAATTTGGATGAGGCAAGGGCGCAAGCAGAGCGACAGGAACCTGCGGGCGCAAGTGCAGGTGAAATCATAGAGCTTGTTCAAGTCTCAAGGTCGGATTGGAATCATCGGACTATTCGAACGCTGATTAGTCGCTTGGTCGAGAAGGAGGCGATCCAAGTCACCATTCTGGGCAAGCGTCACCAATACTCCGCAGCGGTCAGTCGGAATGAGTGCGTGCAAGTTGCTGCACAGTCTTTCTTCGAGCGATTCTTTGATGGTAGCGCAAAGTCCATGTTGCTGCACATGGTCGAACACAACGAACTGAGCGAATCTGACATCGAGGAGATTCGCAGGAGCCTCACGGAAAAAAAACGTGAGAACCGAAAGCAAATAGATCGAAAGCATAACAATCCGAAAGGGAGTGAGTGATGAACGAGATTCTGCATTCGTGGATGCCGATATTGCTGGCAGCTTCTTGGCAAGCAGCCTTCTTGGTGCTTGCGGTTTTCGTCATTACCTGGCTGATGGGAAACCGGTTGTCAGCAAGCTGGCAGCGTGTTCTTTGGTTGATTCCTGTGCTGCGATTCGTCGTGTTGATCGTCCCTGCATCGAATCTAAGTGTGTTTCAGATGCTGCCAAGCTTTGAACGCTGGCAGCCAGAGCCTCCGCCGCTCGCCTCAGTCGCAACGTCCAGTGACGGTGCTGCGGTTAATACTTTGGCTAGTCGCAGTGCGGCCGATGATCGATCCAGCGTATCGGGGCAGCAAGCAAGCTTCAGCCACAATCCTAATTCTGAACCCGTGCAGACGCAGCCAAAAGATAAACTTGTGTATTCGCAAACCGATCATATGGATGCGTCTGAGAGTTCGTCAGGCGAGGCAGAGGAGCCTTGGAGTTTTCGTCCGATGCTCATTTTCGCTTCGATATGGATTGCAGGTACTAGCTTTTTTCTCCTCCGATATGCGGCGGTTTGTTTTTCACTTCTCCGTTTAGTGAGAAGGGCTCAAACTGGCCAGGACAACACCACGTTGATTCTCATCGACAGGCTAAAGTCCCAAATAGGCATCAAACGGAGCGTTCAGATCCTCTATTCAGATAAAATTATAAGTCCGGCGACTACAGGCATTCTCCGACCTGTAATCTTGCTGCCGTCTGTAGACTCATCGCGACTGCACGCCGAAGATCTGGAGATGGTGCTAACGCATGAATTGATGCACATCAAACGTTTCGACCTCGCTTGGATTCTAGTTGCCAATTTGGCGCATGCTTTGCATTGGTTCAATCCTTTGGTTTACCTCGCCGTGGATCGACTGAAACAGGCCATGGAGGCAGCGGCAGACGAGCGTGCGATTCACCATCTTGGGACGGAAAGGCTTGAATCCTATGTTGAGCTTCTGATGAGGCTAGCGGCTCCGCCGAGTTCGCCCAGTTCGGCTTTGTTGGCCATCGCCAGCAGACGCCAGCAAATCAAGAACCGTTTGGAAAGACTTGTTGATGGGAAGCCTTTCTCGATCTGGAACTGGGGACTGGGAGCTGTAATTGCTATACTTCTAGTTGCAACCGGGATGACGACGGGCTATGTCACGGGAGGTTCGCCGCAACCTCAGCCTGTGGCTACGAATCCAGTTTCGCAGTTCTCTTTGCAGGAGGATTTGACGGAATCGAATGTAGTGGAGAGGAAGGAAGATGAAAATGTTCTTCGCGGCAAGGTGCTGGATCATAAGGGAGAGCCACTGCCGGGGGCTATTGTTGCAAGCCAACATGTTGACGAGGGCCTTAAGGAGCTGCAGGCGCTTTGCAACGCAAATGGGGAATTCGAATTAAGGCTGCCCAGCAAGCAAAAATTCAACGGCATCGAGTCTTATTTGTCGGCTTTCAAACCTGGCTATCCTTTGCGCACGATGAACGTAGCCGCTCATATATGGGAGCGAAGGAACGAGGAGCAGCGAGCGATCGAGATTCGTTTGCCCGAGCAGCAAAGCTATGAAATCCGAATTGAGAAAGCCAATGGAGAGCCCTTAGCCCATCAGGAGGTTTGGTTGGAGAATGTCCAGTTTCCCAACGGGGTTTCCGTCGCGGACAAGCCAACGGGGCTCACCGGACCCTTGCCGAATTTATTGAAGGAGCAGACCAAGCCAGAAGGCCAAGGTGAATATGATGTGGTTGCTTGGGTTATCTTCAACAAGACCGACTACGTCAACAAGGGCTATCTGGAAGATCT
>JBCCEO010000365.1:0-7752 GCA_039030255.1 Planctomycetota bacterium
CGGTTTTTGGCCGGCGTCTAAATCTAGAGATTCATTAAGGTCTCATTGGTGAAATGACGGTAGCGACATTTTGCCCAATCGCATTGTCTGAAAACGATGCGACAATTCTGACGATGATGTGTTTCAAAGCGCGATAACGCTTGTGCCATTAATGGTTCGTCTAGCCGTATAGAAGCCGTGCCGTATAGCAGCCGCGCCGTATGTCAGTCGCGCCGTATCGCTGCTGCGAAATGTGCAGCCGCAAGAAAGCTCAAGGATAGTCAATGAGTGAGTCGAGCAAGATTCCACCAGGTCCCGGCGGGAGTCGATTTCTGAATACGATGCGCGTGCTTCGCAATCCGCAAAAGGCATTCCTAGATTGGTCGCAGCGTTATGGAGATCCCTTTCTAGTTCGCGCGTTGAACGGCCCAATTGTGGTGACGGGACAACCAGAGCTAATTAAGAAAATCTATTCGCATGATGCAAAAGATTTTGATGCCTTCGGCAAACGGGCTGTAATCCCGATGCTTGGAGAGGGCTCGATGCTCATGCTAGACGGCAACACGCATCGCCAGGAACGGAAGCTAACGATGCCCATGTTTCACGGCGAGCGAATGCGAGCCTATGCAGATATCATTCGGGATTCTACCCTACAGGAAATGCAAGGCCATACGTCAGGTGCCCCATTCGAAATGATGAGTGTGACCACGGAGATATCGCTGCAAGTTATCGTACAAGCGGTGCTGGGCGGCGAGCAGGCTGAGACGATTGACCAGTTGATGAATCTGGCGAAGGAGACGATTCGTAGGTCGCTGCCGATTCTATTCTTTTCGCCAAGGCTGCAATTTAGTTTTTTTGGCATCAGTCCTTGGGATCAATGCCAGCGGGCTCGGCGTAGGTTGCGAGATGCATTCGATCAGGAATTGAAGCGGAGGGAAACGGATCCGAAAGAGCGAGAAGATATACTTGAGCTGTTGTTGAAAGCTCGCTACGAAGACGGACAAGCGATGGAAAAGCAGCACCTCTTCGATGAACTAGGAACCTTTCTCTTCGCCGGCCATGAGACCTCGGCAGTGGCCATGGCTTGGGCAACCTATTATCTACTCAGCAACCCGGACAAGTTGTCGAAGTTGAAGACTGAATTGGATAGTTGTGATGCGAGTAGCGGCGCCGAGTTGGCCAAGTTGCCTTATTTGAAGGCTGTCGTTTCGGAATCGCTTCGCCTAAATCCAATCGTGACCGAAGTGGTTCGTCTGCTCAACAAGCCAATACAATTCGAAGGCTATGATTTGCCGGCAGGATTTTCCTTAGCACCCGCTACGGTCATGGTGCATTACAACGAAGAGATCTTTCCTGAGCCTGAGAAGTTTCGGCCCGAGAGATTCTTGGAAAACAATTTTTCGGCTTGGCAATACATGCCGTTCGGCGGTGGAGCGAGGCGTTGCATCGGCGCCGCTTTTTCACTCTACGAAATGGCCATTGCCCTAGGAACGGTATTTGCCAACTACGAGCTTGAATTGCTCGAGTCCAAGCCTGTCGTTGCTCAGCGACGCAATGTTACGATGGGACCATCGACTGGAATTCGAGTTCGCGTATCAAAAGCGTCTTAGCGTCTTAGATACTCAGCCTTAGGGTTTTTTGTCGACACGATGACTTTTCGACGCTCCATTCCTGGAATTTTTGACAGTCTCCCGGATCTGTTTCACAGTGCGTGAGGATCAGAGTCAATTGGAGTTCAATTTGCGAGATTTGGCGCTCCAACTGTTTATTCTGGCCTGGGCGCCTAAAACTCGCATGGATTGGAAAACGGGGAAGGAGCAGAATGTGAAGCTTGTTGCAAAGCTGAAGGCCGCGCCAGATGGCGACGCAGCGATGCAGGAGAACAGCATCATGCCGGCGTTCACAAGGGCTATTCGTGATGGACGCAGGATTGCAGGACCGTCTGCCTGAGAAACGATGGTCGGAAAATTCAGTATCTCAAGTATCAGGCAGATGGCCGTGAGACCATTGCAACCTTTTATAACAAGCACGCAGAGTCGATAGGTATTGAATAAGATTCCGTTGGGCATTCCATAATAACTTGGGACATGATTCACAAATTGGCCCCATAGCGGAGCAAATAGCAAGTTAAGACATGCCGGGCGGCAACCCTGCACTCGATCGCTTGCAATAATGCGAAGTAGAACTCGCCTTGGGAACGCCCGAAAGATCTATTAGTATTGGGGTGCTGAGTCTACGTTTGCTTGAAAGCGAAACAGAGCATCGATTTGGAGCAGAATGGATCTTTATGCCTGCAGCGGGAAGGAACCCATGAATATTGAAATCATCTCGCGACGCCTGACTACTCTCCGGCTTATTCTATTTGCTGCGAGCTTTTTTTCTGATTTTTCGGTCTCGGGGCAAGAAGGCAACCCTGTGTTGCCCGCAGGCTTACCAGCCTTGGAACCTTCAGTTCCTGCTCAGCTTACCGGCTCTTCCAAACGCGTAAACTCAGGTATTGACGGAAGCTTGGAGAAAATCCTAGGGCTCGACGCAGATGGTTTGTTGCCTGAAGAACGAGTGAACATCTTCGTGTACGAGCAGTGCAATCGCTCAGTCGTGAACATTTCGACGACTTCTGTTGCGATGGACTCCTTTTTGCAGATTCAGCTCCGCGAAGGAGGCGGTAGCGGTTCGGTGCTGAATCAAGAAGGGCTTATCTTAACCAACCAGCATGTGATCGAAGGGGCTCGCGAGATCAACGTGCGTTTATTCAATCAAGTCATCTATCCGGCGCAGCTGGTTGGGCAGGACGAGGCGACGGATATCGCCATTTTGAAAATCGATGCACCTGCAGAACAATTGTTCCCAGTTCAATGGGGCAACTCAAGCAATTTGCGTGTCGGTCAGCGCATTTACGCGATTGGGAATCCATTCGGATTAGAACGCAGTATGTCAAAGGGGATGATTTCATGCCTCAATCGGCAAATTCCATCTGAAAAACGCAGGACGATGTTTTCGCTGATTCAGATTGACGCGTCCATCAATCAGGGGAACTCGGGTGGCCCCTTGTTTGATACTCGTGGCCGCATGATCGGAATGAATACGGCGATCATGAGCAGCAATGGTGATAGTGCAGGAGTTGGATTTGCGATTCCTATTTCAACGGTAGCTAGAATCGCACCGCAATTGATTCGTACGGGCAAGGCCGTGCATCCTTCTATCGGCATCAAACGTGTCTATGAGAAAGAGCAAGGCGTCATGATTGTCGATACGGTTCAGGGTGGACCAGCTGAAGTTGCTGGCCTTCAAGGATTCCAAGTTGTCACAAAGACTTTCAAGCAAGGAAAATACACCTATCCGATGACGGTGCTCGACACCTCGGCGGCGGATCTCATTGTAGGTATCGACGGCAAAGCTGTGAAAACAGCCGATGATCTGCTGGCATACATCGATCGCAAAGTACCTGGTGATACGGTGCAATTGGTAGTTATTCGGGCTGGAGAGCAATTAGTCGTACCTGTCCAATTGGGGCAGGCGGAGTAGTTGAGGTCTCGTCGTCGTTGCACACTAAGTGTCGTCTGTCATGATAGCGGGCTTGATTTTTCCACTGGCGGTTTGTATTGATTCGGCTTTCGTTTGCTCGCGAATCGCATGTCCAAGGAAACTAAGGATGCAAATGATTGAGATGTTTTCTTTCTTGCCGCGGATCTTACTGCTCTTGGCTATATTCGCGGTGTTAGTGGTGACTGCATCCAAGATAGGTCGAGTCGGAAAACCTGCAGTTCTTTTTGCATGCAGCGTCGTCTTGTTGCTTTTGGTTACTGTGTCGACAATCATAACGCCAATGTTGATAAGGCCGTTGGTCGATCCGGAAAGAGTTTATGTCTTTATCCTTATGCTGAATGCAATCTACGCGGTCCTGAAAATCGGTAGCTTGGCGTTGGCCTGCGCGGCCGTGTTCTACGGTCGAGGTGGAAAGCCGGCGGAGGAAAAGGATACTTTTCAGCCGCAGAATCCTGACGGCGGAGGCCAGGCCTTTGAGAACCCTTATCGTGCTTAGTTTTGCGAGTGCATTGGAGTGTTCTGAGGATTGCCGGAGCACGTTTTGAATCTAAGACCGAGTTTGCGAAAGATTTTGAGTGGCGATGGAGCGGCTAATCACCGGTCCAGAAGATAGGTTAATGATGCTTGAATCGCCCACCTTGATCGCCAGTGCCTTGTGGACACTGGTATTAATAGCCGTTCTGATTTTTACGTTAATAAAAATCTCCAAGCACGGAACGCCCGCCGCTCTTTTCGCGGGCAGTTTAAGTCTGGCATTGCGAGCTTGGCGATTTTGTTTGTGCCGGACTTCATAACTTCCTTGGGCCGAACGCCGAGAGCAATGTCCTCGTTGGTCACTATCGCGTACATCTTGTTTGCGATCATCCAGATTGGCGAACTGCTGTTGGCAAATGTAGTGGTGTTTCATGGACGGCAGCATGATTTTTCTGCGATGGAGAGCACACTTCCGCCACCCAGTGAAGGCACAACGGCGAACCACTACTGGTCATAGGCTTTGTTGGTTCTTGGGGCACTTAGTAGCGTTGAGCAAAGTTGTCTTTGGTGGCTGATGTTTTGCTTTGGGGGCTAGCTTTTCGGGCCTTTGTGCTTCAAACTAGAGGAGGAAAAGTTTTAGTGCTGCGCAGAATTTGCGGCGTTTGTACGCGGCTGGAAGCATGCACTTCGGGATTGGAAACCGAACAAGTCTGGGAACTACCGCCAAGTTAGGGAAGCTGCATGGTTCAAGAGAACGGGGAACAGGCGATCACGTCTGACGCCATTGAAAAGCTGCAAGCGGCTCGAGAGAGCATTCTGAATCAGCTTGGGAAAGTCATTGTCGGTCAAAAGGACGTGGTCGAAGAACTGTTAATTGGCGTCTTCAGTCGCGGGCACTGCATGTTGGAAGGCGTGCCGGGGTTGGCCAAGACTCTGATGATCAGCACCTTGGCGCGAACGCTAAGTCTATCTTTTAGCCGCATTCAATTCACGCCCGACTTGATGCCCGCGGATATCACGGGTACCGAAGTGATCGAGGAAAAGCCAGGTGGCGGACTGGACCGACGCTTTATGGAAGGGCCCCTGTTTGCAAATGTAATTCTGGCCGACGAGATCAACCGGACGCCTCCCAAGACGCAAGCTGCCTTGCTTGAGGCGATGCAGGAACGACAGGTCACTGTAGGACGGGTTCGGCATGAACTCGGGAATCCATTTTTCGTGTTGGCCACACAAAACCCTATTGAGCAGGAAGGCACCTATCCGTTGCCTGAAGCTCAGCAAGACCGCTTTATGTTTAAGGTCTTGGTCGACTACCCATCCTTCGATGACGAATTTGAAGTGGCGAGGCGAACGACAGCGCGTTTGGACGCGAATGTCGAACCTGTGTTAAGTGGCGAAGAGATTCTTCAGTTGCAAGAGCTTGTTCGAAGTGTGCCAGTTGCAGACCACATCATTCGTTACGCTTTGGCAATCATTCGGCAAACGCGTGTAGGTGGCGATGGTATTCCAGAATTTGTCGCGGATCAGATCGGTTGGGGTGCTGGCCCGCGAGCTGTGCAGAACTTGATACTGGGCGGCAAAGCTCGAGCGCTCTTGCAGGGGCGAACTCATGTGACCGTTGAGGATATTCAGGCTTTGTGTCGTCCGGTTCTGCGCCACCGCATGGTGGTTACATTTGCGGCTGAAAGTGATGGGATCACGACTGATGACGTGATTGACAGGTTGGTCCAGGAAACTCCTAGCACCGAAGATGAATTGACACGCGATGCCCGCTTCCAAAAGATTTTTGCCTCCTGAGGCAGTCAAACGGGTACAGCGGCTTGAGCTGAAAGCGCGGCATATTGTCGAGGGCTTTCTTTCTGGCTCGCATCGCAGTCCCTACTTTGGACAGTCCGTCGAGTTCGTACAGCACCGCCAGTACGTTCCAGGTGACGATGTGCGCCATGTCGATTGGAAAGTTTGGGCCCGGCAAGATCGTTTGGTAATCAAGCAATACGAAGAGGACACGAACTTACGCTGCTCGCTGCTGTTAGATAGTTCCGCTAGCATGGAGTACGGCGACGGAGAACGGAACAAATTCGAATACGCGAGCACGTTGGCCGCTTGCTTGGCGCTGCTGGTGTTAAAACAACAAGATGCTGTTGGTAGCGTCATGTTTGATAGCAAGATCCGAAGTCGTGTTCCACTAAGGACGAGTCAACGGCATCTAACGGATATATTGAGTTCGCTTGAGAATACGAAGCCAGCTGAAAAAACAAACCTGGATGGCGTTTTCAAGGATGTTGTTCAGACATTTCCAAAGCGTGGTTTGATGGTTCTCATTAGCGATCTGTTGGGAGCAGAAGAAAGCTCATTGCGTGGAATTGATACCCTCCGCCGGGCTGGGCACGATGTCATGGTTCTGCATGTCTTGCATGACGATGAAATCGACTTTCCATTTGCAGATCCAACCCGTTTTGAGGGGTTGGAAACGGACGACAACTTGACGTGCAATCCAAGATCGCTACGCGAAGGCTACTTGGAAGCACTAGAGCGATTTTTGGATCGTGTGCGAAGAGCTTGCGCTGCGGCCCGCTGTGACTACTTGCTCGTGCGGACTAGCGATGCTCCCGATGCAATACTAGCGAAGCTGCTAAGTGATCGGATGCAGGCGGTTAGACGTTAGGAAGTTGATCCACGACATTCATACGAATTGAAACACTTATTGAATTAAACAGACGCAGCGGATGCAGTTTTTATATCAGCCACTAACCTGGGGATTCTTGTTGGTCGGTGTACCAATTCTGATACACCTGATCAACATGCTGCGCCATCGCAAAGTGCGTTGGGCGGCCATGGATTTCCTGCTGGAGAGCCATCGCCGGAATCGGCGCTGGGTCATGCTTAAGCAGTGGTTGTTGCTTGCCTCTCGCATGCTTGCCATGTTCTTGCTGGTGATGTTGCTCGCCAAGTGGTTGAGCGGCTCGCAGTGGCTGTCTTGGTTTGGAGGTCAAACTACGCACCATTACGTGTTAGTTGACGATAGTTACTCGATGGGTGCCAAAGAGGGAAATGCTACGGCTTACTCACGAGCCCTCAACGCCGTTTCGGGCTTGGTCAAGTCGATTAGTCAGCGACCTGGGCAACATCAGATAACTCTTGTGCGCTGGAGCCGAGCTTCCTTGATTATGGGCGCGGAAGGTGAAGAGGCGCGTTTGGATGCGGCTGCGGATCTACTTGGCCAAAGCATTTCGCAAAACTACGAGAACCTTTTGGAACGGGTAAATGCAACCGAGCCTTCGTCTTTGAGCCTGACACCAGAGGAAACGCTGGAGCTAGTTTTGCCATTGGTGGCTGAAAATGCAGACCAGAAAAGCGAGATTTACGTCGTAAGTGATTTGCGACGCAATGAGTTTGCGGAACCTGATGCACTGCGTAACCAGCTGAAGGGCTTGGGCGACAGCGATGCAAAGATTCATATTGTGGATTGTGTCGAAGAAGAATCAGAAAACCTGTCGCTAGTTTCGATGGAGCCCGAAAAAGGAGTCTGGTCGGCGGGGGTCCCGATGATGGTCCGCTATCAAGTCCGAAACCGAAACACACAAGCGGCCAGCAATGTGGTCGTCCGCCTAAAGACGGTTACCTATGCAAGAGATGCAACGCAGCAACAGATCGATCAAGAGTACTCAGGAGCGGTCTTAGAGCTGCCGATTGATTTAATTGAGCAGATAGCTCCGGGAGAAACGGTAACTCGTCAAACGGAAGTCTTATTCA
>JBCCEO010000366.1:0-7750 GCA_039030255.1 Planctomycetota bacterium
CGCCTGGACCAAAACAGGATTTTTGCGACTTGCACGCATGGACCGAAGTGTTCTTGCCAGGAGCGGGCTGGGTCGGCATGGATCCAACAAGTGGACTGTTGGCTGGCGAGGGGCATATCCCGGTGGCGTGCACACCTCATTATGCAGATGCAGCGCCCATAACTGGTGCAACAGAGACCTGTGAAGTCGACTTTAATTTCCAGATGTCGGTGCGGCGAGTGCACGAGGATCCGCGCGTTACGAAGCCTTACTCCGAGGGTCAATGGCAAGAGATACTGGCGGTTGGAGATGAGATCGACAGGCAACTGAAGCAACAAGACGTTCGATTGACAATGGGCGGGGAGCCGACGTTTGTTTCCATTGATGATATGGATGACCCTCAGTGGACGACCGAGGCTGTTGGGCCAGAGAAACGCGTCATGAGCAATGTCTTGCTGAAGAGGTTGCAAGCAAAGTTTGGTGAAGGAAGCCTGCTGCACTACGGACAGGGTAAGTGGTACCCAGGCGAATCACTTCCTCGTTGGGCCCTCACCTGCCTGTGGAGGAAGGACAACGTTCCAATCTGGCGAGATCTCCGATGGTCAGCCGATGAAGGCCGCGACTATGGGTTGACTCATGACGACGCAAAGCGATTCGTCCATACCCTGGCGCGCGAACTTGGGATTAGCTCCAAACAGACCTTTCCTGTCTACGAGGATACTTTTCACTATCTGTGGAAAGAGAATCGATTGCCCTTTGACGTGGATCCAAAAGATCCGAAGTTGGAAGACCCGAATGAACGCGCGATGATGATGCGAACCTTTACGCAAGGGCTTGGAAAGCCTGTGGGTTACACACTTCCGTTGCGCAAAGCATGGTGGCAGGCAGATAGCCGCTGGATTGGTGGCAAGTGGCCCGTGCGTGCTGACAGGGTTTTTCTGATTCCAGGTGATTCTCCGATCGGCCTGAGGCTTCCCTTGGAAATGTTGCCAGCATCAAGTTTTGCGAGCAACAGCATGTATTCTGCTCCTATCGATCCAACGACCATAGATCTCCCGCTACCTCAAAACGAAGGAACGAAAGGCAATGCAGTTGAGGCACTTCGTGATCTGAGTGACGCCGCAACAGGTAGCTCAGCGCATCCAATAAATCCGCAGTATGTTGACGACTTCGCTGAAGAAGACGGTCTCCCGACGGGCGAGGACATTATTCATACGGCACTTTGCGTCGAGTGTAGACACGGGCGCATTCACGTGTTTATGCCGCCGGTTTCGCGCTGCGAGGATTACTTGGAGTTGGCCGATGCGATACAAGAGGTTTGTGCCAAGCTCGAAGTCCCGGTAGTTATCGAAGGCTACTTACCTCCATCCGATCCGCGTGTCGAAATGTTCAAGGTGACTCCGGACCCAGGCGTCATCGAAGTGAACACCCAGCCAAGTAGTGATTGGCGTAGTCTGGTCGATTTGACCGAGATTCTCTACGAAGAGGCTCGGCTTACACGACTCGGTACCGAAAAATTCGACTTAGACGGATTGCATACGGGCACAGGAGGTGGCAATCATATTGTGCTGGGGGGAGCGACTCCCAAGGACAGTCCCTTCCTGCGGCGCCCCGATGTGCTTGGTAGTATGGTTGCCTTTTGGAACAATCATCCAAGCCTGTCATATTTGTTCTCCAGTCGTTTTGTTGGCCCTACTAGTCAAGCCCCACGTGCGGACGAAGGAAGGCTTGATGCAGTGGACCAACTAGAGCTTGCTTTGGCCCAGCTTCCCCAAAGAAATGAGGATTCGCCATTGTGGAGTGCCGATAGGCTGTTCCGCGATTTACTGACTGATCTTACGGGTAACACGCATCGAGCAGAAATATGCATCGACAAGATGTACTCGCCTGACAGTACCACGGGGCGTCTGGGACTAGTTGAGCTACGAGGTTTTGAGATGCCACCGCATGGTCGTATGAGCTTGACTCAGCAGCTATTGATCCGCGGTTTGGTGTTGGCCTTCTGGCAGTCGCCATATGACGAACCGCTGTTCCAATGGGGTAAGTCCTTGCATGATAAGTTTATGCTCCCGCACTTCGTTTGGAGAGATTTTCAGGAGGTTCTGGGGTTCTTGAGACGAGGTGGCATCTCGATTGATGAGGACTGGTTCGGGGCCCATTTCGAATTTCGCTTCTCTAGCATTGGTACGGTCAATCGTAATGGCGTCGAGTTGATGCTCCGCAACGCGATCGAACCTTGGTATGTGATGGGCGAGGAGCCAGGCAGTAGTGGGACCACACGCTTTGTTGACAGTAGTGTTGAGCGGGTCGAAGTGCAGGTAAGAAACTTCGATCCCAGCAAGCATGCTGTGGTGTGCAACGGTTTTCGTGTACCCATGCACGGAACCGGCACGATCGGAGTTTACGTGGCTGGCGTGCGCTATCGGGCTTGGCAGCCTCCGCGCTGCCTCCATCCCACGATAGGTATCCAATCGCCCTTGCGTTTCGAGCTGATCGACTTGGAGCATTGCGCTTCTATGGGGGGATGCACCTACCACGTAGTACATCCCGGTGGCCGAGGTACGGATCGCTTTCCAGTCAATAGTTTTGAGGCAGAGGCGCGTCGGGCGGCGCGTTTCGACACCATGGCCATGACTGGAGGAGAGATTTACGTTCCTGAGTTCCCAGACAATCGAGGAGGAAATTTTCCGGTCACTTTCGACATGCTAAGAGCATCATCGAATTAGTTTGTCCGACTGGATTACCTCAATCGGCTCCATGCGCTCAGTACCGCTCTATTCATGATCACGGACTCTGGTTAGATTTCTTTCCAGTTCGAGCACGAAGAATAGGCGACCTCACTTGCAAATGGATGCGAAATCACCCCTCAGTCTAACCACGTATCCGATAAGCTCTGAGCAATTTGACGCTTGTCTTTCCAATACGCAGGATATTCGCCCTGGCTGGGCCCCGCTAAACGAGTGGGTTAAGTCCGTTGGTGCCTCCGGTCTCTCGGCCTGTGAGAAACAGCTTCAGCGACTCATTCGTGACAATGGGGCTACATTTACCGTCGAAGAAGACCAAGAACAGCAAGTTCGGCCATGGAAGCTCGCACCACTTCCGATGGTCATTGATGCAGATGCTTGGACTCCGCTTGAGCGTGGACTTCAACAGCGAACTCGATTGTTAGAAGCAGTCCTGAGCGACTTGCTGGGTGACCAAACGCTGATTCGAGACGGCGTTGTTCCCCCAGATTTACTTTGGGCAAACCCAGCCTTTGCACGTGACTTTGTGGGTTTGCCCGTAGCTACAGATAGTCAAGATCGCAGGCAGCGATTGGAAATAACGGGAACGGATCTGACACGAACATCCAGAGGGCAATGGCTGGTGGTAGGTGACAGAACTCGAGCTCCTAGCGGTCTCGGATATTTGTTGGAGAATCGGATTACCACGAGTCAGGTCCATTCCCAATTGGTGCGACAATGCAACGTGCGCCGGGTAGCACGTTTTTTTCTCAAGCTACGCTCGCGTTTGCAGGATCTTGCACCAAGGATGCGTGGCAATCCTCGCATTGCCCTGCTCACGCCGGGGCCCAAGAGCTATCGATATTTTGAGGATGCGTACCTAGCTCGCTATCTTGGTTTTACTTTGGTGCAAGGTAGTGACTTGGCGGTGCGTGGCGAACGGCTCAACTTAAAGACGCTTGGTGGCCTGCTGCCAGTTGAAGTTCTCTGGAGGCACGTTTCTGATCGAAAGTGTGACCCGCTCGAATTAGACCCGACTTCGAGGGAGGGAGTAACGGGCCTCTTGCGTACTGTTCGTGATCAAAGTGTGTCCATCGTAAATGCCATTGGTAGTGAACTCGCCCAAATGCCTGCGCTGGCTCCGTTTCTGCCGGCCGCGGCCAAGCATTTTTGGGGTGAGGAATTAGACTTGCCCAACGCCGAAACCTACTGGTGTGGTAACGAGCAGAAACTCTCGCATGTTCTGGCGAACTTTGAGGAGTTTCTTCTCCGTGATGCATTTGTGGTCGACCGTGAGAGCCCAATCGACGTTCGAGCTTTACCTCTCGACCAGCAGGCTTATTGGAGGGCACGTCTGTCGGAGAATCCTCAATCCTTCGTGGCTCAACGCCGGGAGCAAGGTTGGACAACGCCAGTTTGGGAAGGCGAGCAGGTCACGACCTGGAACGTTTCGCTAAGGACGTTTCAGGTAGCAGCAGGAGAGGATGTCGACGTACTGCCCGGAGGTCTTGCTCGTGTGGGGCCGACGCAGGATTGTTTGCTTGGCTCGCCAGTGAGTGGCCATCTTACAGTCGACTGCTGGATTGCAGACGATTGCCCGACCTCAGGTGCAATTACTCTTCTTCCCGCACCAGATGCTGCAATTGAACCACAACGCGGAGGAGACGACCTTCCTAGCCGAGTCGCTGAACATTTGTTTTGGCTTGGTCGGTATTTGGAACGCAGTGAGGCCATCGCCCGGTTGCTACGCACTACACTGAAGTGCCTAGTTGGAGAAGAGTTCGAGCTAGGGCAGTCGAGTTTGCCTCGGCTCACCGCAGCTTTGGCCTCAATTGGGCAGCTTCCTCCCGATTGTGTGATCGAAGGGCTTGGTGAGGCATATCCATCGCTGGAGTCGATGTTGCCAGCGAGCGTATTTTCAAAAGATCAGCCAGGAAGTTTGCAGCAAGCTCTGCGGTCGATGGTCTACAATGCAAGTGCTGTTCGTGATCGGCTCTCGATCGATGGCTATCGTATTCTCAGGCAGACAGCCGAAGAGTTAAACTCTCCTCCACCCGTTTCTGGTGGTGTACTAGGGCCAGCCCTTGAGAGGCTGAATCAGCTCATTACGGATTTACTCGCGTTTTCAGGTCTAACCAGTGAAAGTATGACTCGTACGTACGGCTGGCGCTTTCTACAACTTGGACGACGCATCGAACGGACACATCAAACGGTTGAACTGCTCTCCGCTTCCCTTGTTCCAGTTTCAGAACCAGAGCGGCTGATATGTGAGGCCGTTCTTGAATCGACCGATAGCGTGATGACTTACCACGCACGCTACATGAACCTGGTTCGTCCCCAGCTCGTCCTGGATCTTCTCGTATGTGACGATACAAACCCTCGCTCTATCCTCTATCAACTCAAGAGGATTGATGATGCAATTTCGAGACTTCCGCGGGCCCCAGCCCCAGCCTCTGCTGGTCCAGACGAAGATCAGGAGTCTTCTCGTCTGCTCATAGAGCACTTGGGGCAAGTCAACCTCGATGCATTGGACGCAGCGATGAATGGTCGACGAGAGGCTCTAAGCCAGTTGTTGCAATTCATTGGATCTGGCCTTCCAGACCTTTCCGATGCAATCGCGGCTCAGTTTTTCTTTCATACGAATCCCTCACAAGCACTCACGGGGGCCTCCGGAGATGAATTTGTCATCTGAGAATACAAACGATCAGGGAGAGTATAGCGCGAGTACTCGCTATCGTGTGCTGCACAGAACGGCATACTCCTATTCGACGCCAGTGGCCATGTGCCAGAACCAGCTCAAGATGACTCCTAGGAGTCGTATGGGAGTTGAATTGCATGCAAGTGAAGTACGAATATCGCCTTGTCCGGATAGCAGCCGAATTCATACAGATTACTTCGGCAATGAAGTTACGACTTTTGCCATTGAAGCTTTGCACGACGAGCTGGTTGTTGAGGTGGAAAGCGACTTGACGATCCTCGGTTCGCGCAACGCGCAACCTGAATCAGATCCTTCTTGGGAAGAACTTGTTGCCGATCTCAAGACTCCGGTGCGCGCTGGTATGCTTGAAGTCGGAGAGTTTACCTATCCTTCACCGAGAATTGACTGGAATGACGAAATTAGGAGTTATGCTCTGGCCTCCTTCTCGACGGAGGCCTCATTGGCCAAAGCGGCTTTGGATCTCACGCAGAGGATCTTTCGAGATTTCAAGTACGATACAACGGCAACCCATGTCGGAACTTCAGTCCGCGAAGCTTTTCAGTTGAAGGCCGGTGTATGCCAGGATTTTGCCCAGTTGCAGATTGCTTGTTTGCGTTCTCTCGGCCTGGCCGCAAGCTATGTGAGTGGGTACTTGCGGACCATGCCGCCTCCTGGAAAGACCAAGCTGATTGGCGCCGATGAATCCCACGCTTGGTGCAGTATCTACACCGGCAAGCAGGGTGGGTGGCTGGACCTAGATCCAACGAATGGTTGCATCGTCGGCCAAGACCACATACCCATTTGTTTTGGCCGCGATTACCTTGACGTGAGCCCCATGTGCGGCGTTGCTGTCGGTGGCGGAGACCCGCGCCTTTCAATCAGCGTTGATGTAAGTGAAAACCCTTCGTTGTACTAGCAGAGAGGCAACGATCGGAAGTCACGCCGATGTTGGGTTTTGTAATTGCCATTGCCGCCGCAGGCCGAAACCTAGCACGCAACCGATCAAGGGATGGAGAAGGGAAAAAGAAAGAACCGCAAGTGCAACGCCTCTCACCGGAACAGGTGACAAACTTGTTCAGGGTGATCGCTGAATTCAGTTGGCAATCCGGTTTCTGAGGGTATTTTGGCTGCCGATCCAAAATGGTCAGGATACTCTTAGCATGCAAGTCTCACTGTTCATAGTCGCTTCATTTTCCATGCAGTTCAAGCATGGCTTTGGCGAATTCATTGCCAAGATCTAAGTAGCCCGCGCTGTCGTAATGCCAAGGATCGGAGTAGCCGTACTTGTCGGTGCTGGTGACCAAACGAGCATAGCCGTCCTTTGCAACAAAGTCTGCTTGAGCTTGGCGCACTTGCTCGCCAAATTTCCAAGTTTTCTGTTCCTTGTCGCTTTTGGAATCGGAAATGCGACCGATTACCACGGGAAGATCATCGCTGCGAAACGTTGCTCGGATGAGATCCATCAATCGCTTCAAGTTGGCTTCGTAGAGTTTGGCAACTTCCTCGGTATTTGCTGCGTCGGATTCTCCTTGCATCCAAACGATACCGGCAGGTACGAGTGTATCGGCGGTGCCATCGCCGTCGATGTCGGCGGTGCTCGTTGCTCCTCGAACGGTCGAAAGGAAGTGGTCGTATTGGTTGATGCCTTTTCCTGCGCCCGCCCCCTTTTCAAAATCCGGTTCCCAGCAACCAAATCCGCCTGCAGCACGTTGATCGATCGAAGTTCCGCCTCGCGAGTATTTGATGATGGCAATTTTCTTGCCTGGAAGAGCTTCGGCGAGAGTCTTCGCAAAAGTCAATTCGACCCCGAACCGCCCCGAGTACGAATTTGTCTCTCCGTCGGACTTGAAGCCAACACCATGCCCAGCTTTCAATGGCACCCAAGTTCCTCGACCGTCGACGGGCTTGGTGTCCTGGGAAGTATTGCCGTGAAACATCATGACCTCAGGAATTCCGGCTTGGAGATCTGACGGCAGCTGATTCACGAGACCATATCCGTCCATGTTCGATTGGCCGCCAAGGTAGAAGACCAAGTACTCTTCGGCGCGTATTTGAGCTGAGCCGATTGCGAGGGCGTTCAGGAGGCAAATTGCAGTGAAGATGGTTCGGAGAGAGCGAGGCATTCGTGATTTCCAGTTCGTGGTCCGTTGATCGTTGGGTGGGTCGAGGGCAGGTAGAGTGGCCCAGGTGCGGACGTCCATATTAGCAGAGTGGCTCGGTTCATGCGGAATTGCGCGAGGGTTCGAATTCTTACAAAATCCAGCAATGAGCTTCCGAGTAGTCCGCCGAGGCAACTTGGTCTAACTTGAAACGGCGGGATCAATTAGAATCCTCGCAACGCAACTAAAAC